>DASRRM010000197.1:0-9328 GCA_035695715.1 Tepidisphaeraceae bacterium | reverse complement strand
AGTACCCTTCGTGCGCGGCTCATTCGGCCATGCATCCCTAACGGACAAAATCCTGTGGCGTGTATAGCAGAGCCGACGAGGACGTCGGCGTTCCCGGGCCGCAACTCATGCGCAAGCCGCTCCTGTCACGCGAAGGCCCGAAGCCCGTCTGCCGCCAGCGTCGCCGTTGTCACTCGCAGCCGCGCGTGGTAAAATGTTCCGTGTCGCCAGCGTGCATGTCGCACGCCGCGGCAAAACCCTCATGTGCCCACCGCCGCTCTATGGGCCTTAAAACCGCGGCGAGACAGGATATGGCTGATGTACGAATTCGACGGCAAATCGCGCTGCTGGCAGCTCGATTGATGTACGAACGGCAGGAAAAAGAATATTTCACCGCCAAGCGAAAAGCCGCCCGGCAGCTTGGCCTCGACCACCGCCATCACCCCAAAGACCTTCCCTCCAATCGCGAAATCCGCGACCAGATCCAGGCGCTGGCTAATCTTTACGAAGGCGACAAACGCCGCGAAAAATTGCGCGACATGCGCATCGAAGCCCTGCGCATGATGCGGCTTCTGTCCCCCTTTCGCCCCAGATTGATCGGCAGCGTTCTCACCGGGCATATTCGCCATGGCTCGGACATCGACCTGCACGTTTTCAGCAACAATCACTCTTCGGTGACGGCCATTCTCGACGAGCAGAATTATCGCTACACCATCGAGAAAAAGCGCATCATCAAGCACAACACCGAGCGGTTTTTCACGCACATTCATATCGAAGACCGCTATAACGTCGAGCTGACGCTCTATGCCGAGGATCAGGCGCATTATGTTTTCAAAAGCTCGATCACCGGCAGCGCGATTGAGCGGGCGTCGATGCCGGAGCTGGAAAAATTCCTGCAGCAGGAATATCCCGATCTGTCGCTGGAATCGGAAATCGAACGGCTCGAAGATCACATCGATCCGTATGAGCTGTATCGCATGCTGCTTGCGCCGCTGGCGGATGTGAAGCAGAACCCCGCCTGGCATCCCGAAGGCGATGCGCTGTATCACAGCCTGCAGGTTTTTCAACTGGCGCGCGACCAGCGGCCGTGGGATGAGGAATTCATCCTGGCAGCGTTGCTGCACGATGTGGGCAAGGCGATTGATCCGTACGACCACGTGGCGGCGGGCCTTGGCGCGCTGGAAGGCGCGCTTTCGCCGCGGATGGCGTTTCTCATCGCCCATCACATGGACGCCCAGGCCTACCGCGACGGCTCGCTGGGCCATCGCGCCAAACAGCGGCTGGAGCAGTCGGAGGATTTCGATGACCTGATGCTATTGCGCGAGCTCGATTCAGCCGGGCGCCAATGCGGCGTCGAGGTTTGCACGATCGCGCAGGCGCTGGATTATGCGAAGTCGTTGGAGAGCGAGCCGTATTTGTGAGGCCTTGCAATTATTTTAGAGCGTTTCTCAGGTTGATCGAGCTGGTAATCGTCAATCTGAGTCCTCATGCGGCTGCGCCGCGCCCGCTACGCATGAAATTCACGTAGGGCGGGCACTGCCCGCCGAGCACGGTGTTGGCGGGCAGTGCCCGCCCTACATTTTCGCGTAGCGGCCAGATCCTTCGGGGTACCTCAGTCTCAGAGTGACGGTCGCGTGAACGCGCCACCAATCTGAGAAACGCTCTGTTTGATAGCAATCGTGCCGGCACCATGAAGAACCGAGTCGGAAAAAGCCTTCACGCCGGGGCAAGCGATATTTAAGTAAGCAGCGCGCGGCCCGCTCGTCGGAAATCTGCGAAAATTTGCCCTGATAAGCGTGAAATGGCAGGAGTCCCACCAGCGCCGTGCCGAAAAGTCATTACGGGCCGCGATTTTTTTAACGAATATGGGCTGATTTGTGTCCAGCACAGTGGCCGGGCGTAAAGTTGTCAGTATATAGTTGCGCTGCCAAAACCCATGCCGAACCAGTTTCTCAACTTCTCCGACTTCTTCCGGGCCCTGCACACGTATCACTGGTGGCAGGTCGGGATCGAATTGCTGGTGATCGGAGCGGTGGTCTACTGGGTGGTGCATTTCCTGCGCGGAACGCGCGGGGCGAGAATGCTTAAGGGCATCGCGTTTGTCCTCGTGTTCCTCTATGTCATCGTCCGGCTGCTCAGCACGCAGTTTGGCCTGGGACGGATCCAGTTTCTCTATGGCCAGTTCCTGCTGGGCGCTTCATTTGCCGTCGTCGTGGTGTTTCAGCCGGAATTGCGGCGGGCGTTGATGCGGCTGGGCGAAACCCGGCTGTTTGGGCATTGGAACAAAGACATCGACAAGGACGTTGAAGCATTGGTGGAGGCGGCAACGTTTCTATCGCGCCGAAAGATCGGCGCGGTTATCGCCATCGAGCGCGATGTGGGGTTGGGCGGCGTTGCCGAGAACGGCACCCGGCTCGATGCCGAGTTATCGGCCGACCTGCTCAATACGATTTTCTGGCCCAATTCGCCGTTGCATGACCTGGGCGTGATCGTGAGCAATGGCCGGATCGTTTTCGCAGGTGTACAGTTTCCCATGGCCGAGAGCGGCGAATTGGAGCGCGAGCTGGGCGCGCGGCATCGGGCGGCGGTTGGAATGAGCCAGGAAAGCGACGCGATCGTATTGGTGGTATCCGAAGAAACCGGCGATGTGAGCATCGCCGAGCGCGGGCAACTGATTCGCAAGCTGACGCCGGAAGGTTTGCGCGGATTGTTGACGGAATTGCTCGGCCGGGGCCAGATCAGCGCTGAGCCGGCGGTTTAAGGTCAAAATGTAGGGCGGGCATTGCCCGCCGTACGTGAAGTTGAAGCATACAAATGCAGGGCGGCCACTGCCCGCCAAGACGTTATCCGGCGGGCAGTGCCCGCCCTACGGGAAGCTTCAAAGATCGCAAGTGTAGACCATGCCTGAGACACCTGTTGAATCTCTTGTTGAAACGCCGCCGGCCCCGCGAAAGCGCGTGGTGAGGCAGCGCCCTTCGCTGGGCTCGCGGCTGTGGCAGTCGGTTCGTCTGCGGGCGAAGGACACATTCGGGCGCGAGCAGATTCTTGGGAGCCTCAAAACATTGGCGTGGGTTGCGCCAATGACGGTTTTGATCTGGATTTACGCCGAGCGCGAGCAGACCTCAAAGGAGCCGGTTCAATTTCATATCGAAGCGCGGAATAACGATCCCAGGCGTGTTGTGGAATTGCGCGGCCCGGGTATAGATGGCAAATTGACCACGAATTTCACGGTGCGCGCGGATCTGGGCGGCCCCAACGCGACTCTCGACCAGGCCAGGCAGAAGCTCGAAGGGGGCGGCGGGCTTGAAATTGACATCCCCGATAATCTGGAGCCGGGCCATAACCCCATTTCGCTGCTGTCGCTTCTCTATAACGACCCGACTTTCAAGGAGCAGGGTCTGACGCCAAGCAATATCGTTCCGTCCCAGGTGGATGTGTACATCGACCCGATTGAATCGAAACCCGCCGAGATTGTGACGCGATCGACCGTGAAGAACCTCGACGGCCCGGTACATTTCCAACCGGGTAGCGCGCGAATCACGGCGCCGAGATCCGTCCTGGAAACCATGATGAAGGATTATGGCCGGCTGATCGTCTATGGCGATCTGCCGACCTCCAATGAACCGGGCCCCAAGCAGACGGACAATGTGTTATTGACCGCGCCGATCAACGACCCTCACGTCCATGTCGATCCGGCCCATGTCAGCGCAAGCTATACCATCAAGCCGACCGCCGTCGAAGGCACGCTGCCCGGCGTCACCGTCATGCCAATCATGCCGCGCGGCGAGCCGTGGGATAAATATGCCCCGCAATATGACCCGACGATTCCGTTTGTGAAAGTGATCGGCCCGCCGGAGGCCATCGCCGACGTCAATCGCCCCGACTACCCCGATCCGCCAAGGGCGCTTCTCGATCTGGCCCATATCGATCCCGCGCCCGGGAAGAATCCGCTTGCGGGCCAGCAATACACCGCGCCGTTGAAATATGACTTCGGCAAAACCGGGCTTCACGAATCCCCCGATGCCCCAACTTCCGTGACCTTCACCATCGTCCCCCGCAGCGGCGGGTAATGGCAGCGCTTGACAGTGACGCGGCATCACCGGCGGCACGCACATGCCACGCGGAAACAGGTCCGCAACTTTCGCACCCCCGAACGCCGACGTCCTCGTCGGCTTTGACACACCCGTCATGAGAATGTCCGAGATGGTCAATCGTCATTTTCAGATGAGGGATTGGCGGTATTTGCGACCAATGAGCCGCGCACGGAGGGTACTCCCGAAGTAAGCGGATTTCGCCCGATCCGCTTACTCCGTGCGCGGCTCATTCCGCCCTGCGTACGACACGGATAAAATCATGCGGTGTGTGCCTCAGAGCCGACAAGGACGTCGGCGTTCCCGGGCAAGCTTTCTTTGCTACAATCAACCCATGGACGATTTCCAGACGTATGTCGAGCAACTCGGCCGGGCCGCACGGCGGGCTTCATCGCAACTGGCGACGCTGCAAGGCTCGGCGAAGGTGCGAATCCTGGCGCAAATCGCCCGGGCCTTGCGCGAGCAGAAGGAGGCGCTGATTGCCGCCAATGCCCGCGATATTGCCGCCGCCCAACAGGCCGATCTTGCCCCGGCACTCATTGAACGGCTGAAACTGAACGACAAGCGCGTGCTGGCGATGGCCGATGGCGTTGAGCAGATCGCCGCCCAGGTCGATCCGGTTGGGCAGATCATCGAAGGATTCAATCGGCCCAATGGCCTGCGCATCGAGAAGGTGCGGGTGCCGATTGGCGTGGTCTTGTTCTTCTATGAAAGCCGGCCCAACGTTACCGGCGACGCCGCCGCCCTGTGCATCAAGAGCGGCAACGCGATCATCCTTCGCGGCGGGAAAGAGGCGATTCATTCCAACCGAATGATCGTGCAGATTATCGCCGGGGCCTTGAAGGACGCTGGCGTCGATCCGGGGGCTGTGCAACTGGTCGAATCAACCGACCGCGCCCTGGTGCCGCACTTGCTGAAGCTCGACCGATATATCGATCTGGTCATTCCGCGCGGCGGGGAGAATTTGATCCGCGCCGTGGTGAAGGAATCGACGATTCCCGTGCTCAAGCATTTCACTGGCAACTGCCATATCTACATCGATCGCGCCACCGATGCGATGCAGGAGAAGGTCCGGCAGATTTGCGTGAACGCCAAGACCAGCTATCCCGGCGGCGCGGTTTGCAACGCCGTCGAACACCTGCTTTTTCATAAGGACGTGGCCGGGAAATTAATTCCCGGCGTGTGCGCCGATCTCGCTGCCAAAGGCGTCGAAATCCGCGGCGATGAACGGACTATCGCGCTCTACCCATACGCCGTTCCCACCACCGAGGCCGACTGGGATACGGAATATCTCGCGTTCATCGTCGGGATCAAGGTTGTCGATTCGATGGACGAGGCGATCGAGCATATCAATGCGCATGGCAGCCGGCATACGGATGCGATTCTGACCGAAGATATCGCCGCCGCCCGAAGTTTCGTGCAGCGGGTTGACAGCGCCAGCATCATGGTGAACGCCAGCACCCGTTTCGCCGACGGCGGCGAATATGGCCTCGGCGCGGAGATCGGCATCAGCACCGACAAGCTCCACGCCCGCGGGCCGATGGGAGCGGCGGATATGACGACGTATAAATGGGTGGTGACCGGCGATGGGCACGTGCGATGAATTTAGAGCTCCTACTAACAAAACGGAATGAACGCCAAGACGCCACGGACGCCAAGATCGGAAAGAAGAGCTGAAATCATCGGTAATCCCGTGTTCCCTTGGCGCTCTTCGCTTGGCGTTCCTGGCGTCTTGGCGTTCATTTATCCCATTTTGTTAGGAGGAGTACACTCACGTTCGCTGCTCTCAATCCTGCGGCGCCTTTTTTCCATCGCCCGCTTTGCCCGAAGCCGTCAAATCCGCCAGCGTGGTGGTGCGGAGATAATCGTTCACCCGCCGCCGAATCGGCTTGAAGAGGTCATGTTCGGGACAGGGCAATCGGTCGTCGCACGTTGGCAGGCCCAGAACACACTGATCGCAATAGCCCGGCCCATCGATCGCCGCAACGATATCGAACAGGCTGATGTCATGCGTGGCCCGGCTCAGGGCGAATCCGCCGCCGCGGCCCTTGGCACTTGTGAGAATTCCCGCCTTCACGAGCCTGGCGAAGATCTTCCCCATGAATTCGCGAGGCAGCGTCGTGCCGGAGACAATCTGCTCCATCATCATATTCTTTTTCCCGGCCCGGCGGGCCAGTTCGCACAAGCCGCGGATCGCGTATTGGGTGTTGGTGGAATAGATCACGAGGAACTCTATTTTGCCGGTTGGGTCGTGTTTTGCGGGCCGACGGATCGGTGCATTTCCAACCCGCGGAGGGACAACCGGGCGATTTTTTGCTCCTGCGGCTGATCGGCAAACGCCAGCGACTTCTTATAGTCCTGGCCCGCCGCGTCAAGGTTTCCGAGTTTCTCCTGGACCTGTCCCCGGAATAAATAAGCGGGCGAGCGTAGGGGAAACTTCGGATCGCGCAGCGCGCGATCAACGTCCTGGATCGCCACCTCAAGCTGCCGCAGCGCTACATCGCACTGGGCGGCGTTGAAATAGCTGACGCCATCGTCGCCGCT
Organism: Tepidisphaeraceae bacterium; assembly: GCA_035695715.1. Classification (GTDB taxonomy): domain Bacteria; phylum Planctomycetota; class Phycisphaerae; order Tepidisphaerales; family Tepidisphaeraceae; genus RYN-428. The sequence goes on along the minus strand of DASRRM010000197.1, from coordinate 2,714 downwards.
CAGGCTGGCGGCAATCAGAAAATGCTTTTTCGCCTCCTCCATGTCCAGTGTAAACGCGTGGCGGTTGCCGGCTTTTAGAAACGTCTTGCCCTGGTCATCGTAGGCCCGGGCAACGAGCTCCTGGGCATCGCGGTTATCCGGCTCGAGTTGGATAACGCGGGTATAAAGCCGGCCCGTGCTGTTCCAGTAAATTGCCTGGCGGATGCTCAGGCCCGCCATAAACGCCAGCAGAAGCGCCACAGCGGCGTATGTCGTCGGGCGCGGCTCGCGGGCGATAATGCCCGCCAACACCAGGGCAGCGCCCAGCATCGCCACGTACACAAATCGATCCGAAACGGTGGAGAAGCTCTGGAAACCGAGGAAATCCAGGCCCATGCCTGGCAATACCGCGACGGCGAACAGCAGCGCCGCCCCCGCCACCCAGCGCGCCTTTCGCCAAAGCAGCACCGACAACAGCAAAAGCACCGCCGGCCCCGCCCAACTCCACGCCACGATCGAATGCTGCGAAAAAAGCCACGCGGGCGTGCGCCCGTAGCTCGGCAACAGGCCGATCGGCAAGAGCAGCTTGTACAGATAAAACGCCAGCGCATCGATCGCCACCACCGGCCGCCGTTGAATTGGCGTTGGCAGCGTGGCCGTCTGCCAATGGTGAGTCATCGCGACGATCGGCACGCACAACACGATCCAAAACCCCAGCGGCCCGGCGACGGCGCGAAGCTTTCGCCGTCGCAGCCATTCGATGATCAGCACCAGCACCGGCGTCACCGCCGCCAGCGGATTGCTCAGCAGCCCAAGCGCCAGCAGGAGGGTTGCGAGACAATAGAATCCCATGCCGCCCCCGCGCGGAGCCGCGGCCGGCTGAATTTCGCTGGTTTGCGAGGCGAGTTTCCCGGCCCAGCCGAATCGGCGGTCGGTAAACGCCAAAAACGCCAGCATCGCGCCAAGGGAAAAGACGCAGGACAAAAGTATGGACGCCTGCGATACCCACGCCACCGTCTCGGTCTGTAATGGATGGACGGCAAAGAGCAGCGCCCCGAAGAATGCCGCCCATTCCCCGGCAACCAGCTTCCGCAAAATCAAAAACACCAGCACGCTATTCAGCGCATGAAGCAGCAGCGAAAATGCATGATAAACCGCCGGGCTCAACCCTGTGTCCAAGCCCTGGGCATCATTTGTGCGGGCGATGAAAGAAAGCGCGCCCCAGAGCGTATAAGTGATGGGCGTGTATCGTTCGCCGACCGGCGCGGTCCAGTAGTGTGCCAAACTCGGCCAGGCCGTGGCGGTGTCGGCAGTAGAATTGCCGGCGGTGTTGTCGGCTGGAGGGTTGAAATCGGGATTGTTCTGAACGGTGGCCGGGTCATCCACCATGATGAAGCTGTTGGCAATGATCGGGCAGAAAGCCAATATCGCAATCACTGCGACGGCAAGCGCCAGCCACTGGGCGGGCGGCCCGGATGGCGTCGCGATCGGCGCTTTGAGGGCGGCTGGTTCTGGCGAAAAATCGGTCATGCGTTCTCCTGCGTATTTACCGGCTGCTAACAAAATTTTTGTAAGATGAACCCGGGCTATTCTTCTCCAAGGGTGTCGCTATAGTTTGTATTCCACGCTCTGCCAACGGACGGGACTAGAATGGACTCTACACGCGAATGCACCAACACGCTTCCCATGGCTCTTGACGACATTCCCAACGCGCGCTTTCCCCGGCATATTGCCGTCATCATGGACGGCAACGGACGCTGGGCCGTTCAACGCGGCCTGGAGCGCGTTCGCGGGCATCAGCAAGGCGCGCGAACCGTTCGCGACGTCGTGACCGAATGCGCCCGCCTTCGCCGCGAGCATGGCGGGCCGGATTTTCTCACGCTTTACTCCTTCAGTCTGGAAAACTGGAAGCGCCCGATGGACGAGGTTTCCTTCCTGATGCAAATGTACGTCGAGTATCTCCGCCAGGAGCTGCCGACCATGATGGAGAATAATATCCGATTCCGCCAGATCGGTCGCCTGGACAATCTACCTCAAAGCGTGCTCGACCAGGTGGAAATGGCGCTGGAAGAAACCAAAAACAACGACGGCCTGACGCTGGTGCTGGCCCTGAATTACAGCAGCCGGGCCGAAATTACCGATGCCGTGCAGGCCATCGCCCGCGAAGTGCGCGATGGCGTTTTGCGCCCCGAAAATGTGACCGAAGAAGTGATTTCCTCCCACCTCTACACCACCGGCATGCCCGACCCCGACCTGCTCATCCGCACCGCCGGCGAAATGCGCGTGAGCAACTACCTGCTTTGGCAGATCAGCTACGCCGAGCTGGTGGTAAGCCCCGTCCTCTGGCCGGATTTTGGCGTGGACGATTTGCACCAGGCCATCCGCGCCTTCTCGCAGCGCAACCGCCGCTTCGGGGCGCTGGATCGGACCAATACGTTGCAGAGATGAATTGCTCAGAGCGAGCGAGTTTCAACGTGGCACGGGCGGCCCGCGCGGCCCGTGTTTCCGTTTCGCATACACGGGCGGCCTGCCCGTAATGACACAGCTGGTCGAGCACATCGCGGAATGAGCCGCGCAGTGCGACAGACTCAAGCTTCCCCTGTTGTACCGAAGCAGAAATGTCACCCCTTAGCCGAAGCAGAAGTGTCACCCCTCCCTCCGGAGTAAACGGTGGGGATGGAAAAACTGAAGATGTCTTTGAAGGAACGGATTCGGCTGGAAGCATTGGGCCGGGT
>DASRRM010000196.1:0-2529 GCA_035695715.1 Tepidisphaeraceae bacterium | reverse complement strand
AGAAATCTTCCAAACGCCAATAGCCCGCGGCAAAAAAGTTCGGCCGCTAGCACGACCCAGATGGCCCCAAGCCCCTTGTGCAGGATGCCGCCGACGATAATCACGCCGATAAGCCGAAGGAATAACACGCTCACGAGGCTGAAAAGCATGACGAAGAAAGTGTCGCCAGCTCCGCGCAGGGCGCCGGCGAAGACGGCATAAGCCGCGAAACCGCTTTGAATGAAGCCGGTGATGAACAGACAGCGGGCCGTCAGCTCGGCGATATGCGGATCAGGGGAGATCATGCGCGCAGGAATCGACCCGAAGAAAATGAAGAAAACCCCGATCAGCGTCATCGCCCCACCGCCCATGGCATAGGCGAGATACGCACTCTGCCGGGCGCGCTGCGGATCTTTCATCCCGAGGCTTTGACCCACCATCGTGGCGGCGGCGGCGGCGAACGCAAAGCCAGTCATGAAGCTGATACTTTCGATGCGGACGGCGTTCATGTGCGCGTTGGCGAACGCATTGGTGGCATCGAGACGATTGATGATGTAAATCACGCCGAAGTTCGCCAGCCAATTCAAAAGCGATTCGACCCCCGCGGGCAGCCCGATCTTGAACAGCCGCCGGATCATCGTGGCGTGCGGCAGCAGGCGGTGCCAATACAGCCGCAACCCCGCCACGCCGCTTAGCAGCACCACAAATTGCAGCACGCCCCCCACCACGTAGGCGATGATGGTCCCAAGGGCGATGCCGTTGAATCCGAGCTTCGGCATTCCCCAGATCCCCCGGCACAATCCCCAACTGAAAATCACGTTCACGATATCGACGACGATCAGCGCAATAGCCGGCGCAAGCGTGTTGCCATTCCCCCGCAAACAGGCACTGGCAATGCTCATCGTCAGCAGGAAGGGCAGCGTCACGCTGAGCATTTTCAGGTAAGGCAACGCGAATCGGCTCGCTGACTCGCTCAACCCAGACGACTCGATCACCTGCCGCGCAAAAACGAACATGAGCACCCCAACACCGACGCCCATGAACAGGCCGACGGTGATGGACTGCCCGGTCACGCTATTTGCCTGCCGGCGGTGGCGTGCTCCCTTGGCCCGGGAGATGATTGCCGTGCTTCCCGCGGCGACGGCGGAAACGAGCAGATTGAAGAACCACAGCAGGTAAGTGACGGTCCCGACCGCAGCGCCGGCGGCGGCAGCATTGTGCGGGAGCTTGTTGGCCAGATATGTGTCGTTCAGCCCCACCACCATGTGCAGCGCATTCTCGGCGAACACCGGAAGCGCCAGCGCGAGCAGCTGCCGCGCAAGACCCGGTTGCGCGGGCGCATACTCGATTGGCTTGATGGCAACCTGACTCATTTCCGCTCCGCCGCCCGCTTCAACAACTATCAAAAGACGAAATCGGGGCGGATCACTGGGACCCGCCCCGAGGGGACGTATCGGCTGTATGCGTCAGATCGATGCAGTTGTCAATTCACCTTCGCCTGCTTGACGATCAGCGTCTTAGCCTGATCAGAAGGAAGATTCAAAGCGCCAAGGAATTCGGCGGCGGTGTTCTTCACCTCGGGCTTGGTGGCCGTGTCGGCAATCTTGCGGAGCGTGTCAACCTGTTCTCCGTTCAGATGCGAGCCGAAAAAGTTGGCGTTTGTCCGGCCTGCACGAAGGAAGACGACTTTGAGATCATCCGAGGTCTTTTCCTCCGCGGCCCGATTCAAGAGCGCGGGCTGCGCGGCCGGTGAATCCACCGAGGCGAGCACTTCCGCCGCCGCCTGCGCCAACGGAGCACGCGGGTCAGCAATCGCCGCCAGCAGCGCCGGCTGCGCATCAGCCAGATTCAGCACCTGCCCACGGCTGATGGCCAGCTTGCCCAGCGCCTGCGCGCTTCGCATGGCATAGCCGAGCGCGGTGTCGTTATCCAAGGGCAATGCACCGCTGCGATTGCGTGCCTTCTGTAACACCGGCGCGAGCTGTGCACCTTCTGTGGCCGTCGTGATAGAGACCAGCGGATTCCCGATGGCCAGCGGTGAGAAGGGGTTGGCATTCTGGCTGGCGCCGATGAAGACTCGCGCCAGTTGTGACAATTTTGGATTCGCCGAGGCAAGCGCGAGCATATGCTGCGCGGTCGCTACATCGACGCCGCTGGTGGTGTCGATGACGATCACATCGATCGCCGGGGCTTGCTGCGAATTATTGATCGCCTCTTCCGGAGATGCGCCGCCAACGGCTCCATAACCAGCGACTTTCAATTGCGCGACTAGTTTGTTGTAAGCATCCTGGCTGCCGGCAAGCACCAATGCCTGCGGGCTGCCGTTCTGCGCCAACGCCTCGGCCAGCACCGGCACCACCTGCTCCTGGCCATTAAACGGCTTTTGCGGCAATGCGGTCGCGGCAGCGAGGGCGGCTTCGAAACGCACCTGCCGGTCCGGATACGTCATCGCCGCCACGAGCGGTTTAACATCGTTGTTGTAAAGGTTCGCCTGACCCGCAACGAGCGCCAGCGACTGAATCGCCTTCAAAGCCACCGCCCCATTGTGGT
>DASRRM010000195.1:0-28509 GCA_035695715.1 Tepidisphaeraceae bacterium | reverse complement strand
CTCCAATTGTTCCACTTCGTCCGTGTTCAACACTATCTTGTTCACTCCGTTACCTACTCCTTTGGTTTGATTCGCTCCTTCTTTGCACCAATGATAGGACCGGACAACTTCATGCGGCGGGTGTGTGAGGTACTCCGAAGAGCCGGGTTTTTCGCGCGATCGACCCGGCTCTTCGGATTACCTCAGAACCGGCGTTGAAGTCACGAAACCTTCTTCGCACAAGAACCTGATTTGTCACGCTGATCGATGCGGGCCGCTTATCCAAACCGGATCGATCAACACCATTCACTTGCTCCCGATGCAATACAACAACGCCCCCGCCGGGCCGGCGGGCTCGGCGTCGCGGAGGTAGATGCGGCCGTTGGAGATGGCGGGGGAGCCGCCGTTGTTTCCGTGAAAGCCGCCCAATTCATTTTCCGCCACGATCTGGAGTTTCGGGCCGGCTTTGATGATGTAGGTCTTGCCGGAGGTGGCGAAATAAATCAATCCATCGGCGGTCGCGACGGGGCTGGCAAGACTGGTGATGTCTTTCAGTTGCTCGGAGAAAACTTCCTCGCCGGTCGAGAGCTTCCAGCATGTCAAAAGCCCGGGCCGGGCGGCGCGGTAGACGCAATCGCCGCTGATGACCGGCGAGGCGTAAGCATAGCTGGCCGGCGTCTTGTCGGTTTTCCATTTGGCGTTGGTCTTGGTGATATCGCCCTGGCCGAGCGGATCGATGCCGATGGCGGGGCCGCCGGGCGCATCGGTGAAAAGAATTCCCGATGCATACACCGGCGAAAGATCGCCCATCCGGCGCTTGAACGACCAGATCGACGAGCCGTCGGCGGGGTTGAGCGCATCGAGCATGTTGCCGCTGGGAACGAGCAACTCGTCTTTGCCGTCAATATTCAGTAGCAATGGCGATGCGTTGGCGCTTCCGGATTTGATCAGCGGCTTTTCCCATTTCACGTCGCCGGTCTTTTTATCCAGCGCCTGCACCACGCCTTTGGCATCCCTTTGCTCGACGTTCACGATCCGGATGACGGTGTCTTTGTACAGGAGGGGGCTGTTGACCAGGCCATCGATGTTCTTCGGCAGTTCGCCGGGCACTTCGCTGCGCCAGATCATTTTCCCGTCGAAATCCAACGCCGCGAACACGCCGGAGCTGAACCAGCTATAGATGTATTTCCCATCCGTCACCGGCGTCGGCACGGCATAGATTCCATACCCGCGCGGATAGTGCCCCGAGTCGACGGCGGTGCGCCACAATTCCTTCCCATCCGCCGTCGAAAAACAGGCCACCCAATGCTCGGGGACAATTTTTGCATCCTGTTCCTTGTTGGTCTGCTTGCGCGAGATGGTGACGAAGACTTTGTCGCCCCAGACGATCGGGCTGGAATTTCCGATGCCGCCCAGCGGCACTTTCCAAAGCACGTTTTCCCCGGTTTTCCCATCCCATTTCAGCGGCAGAGTTTTTTCATCGGTCTGCCCCATTCCGCCCGGCCCGCGCCAGCCCGGCCAATTGCCCGCCAGGCAATTTGCCGGTTGCAGGAGAAGAAAACCAAGACAGGTAAACGCGAACCCCAGGCCGCCGAGTATCAAGCGTTGCACTCCACACGCTCCTTTCCTCAAAATGTCGCCGGCGCAGCGCCGGCATGATGCAGATATGCGGAGCCATCCAACTCCGTTCATTTTTACTGGAGGCGTGGATTTGTGTTGAGTCATTCCGTAAAGCTCGCAACCTTCACGATCATTTCCCGCTCTCGCGGCCCGTCAAACTCGCAAAAGTAAACCCCTTGCCATCGCCCCAACAGCAGCCGCCCCTGGTCAATCAACACGGTCACGCTGTTGCCGACCAATGCGGTCTTCACATGGCTGTCGCTGTTGCCCTCCGAATGCTGATAGCCGGGTTCGTGCTTCGGAATCATCGCAGACAGTTTGAGCAGCATGTCATGCTTCACATCCGGGTCGGCGTTTTCGTTGATCGTGACGGCAGCCGTCGTGTGAGGCACATAGACGATCATCGTGCCATCGACGATCTTGTGTTTTGCCAGCAGCTTGCGCAGACGGTCGGTCACTTCGATCATCTGGTTGCGGGAGGAGGTGGTGACGGTCTGGGTGTCGAGGAAGGTGGAGGGCATAGTAGGGCGATCATAGCGAAAGCGGAGGAAGCAAAGCACCCAAGAATTTAGATGGACAGAACGTACCCAATTTGTTAGGGTATTGGACGGTCATTTGAAACGGGGTACGATGCCGTCGAAAAAACGCGGTACTGTCTGGAAAGCGGAGCCACATACGTTGGCGAAGATCGCGATGCTCAAAGCGTATTTACACGCATACTTTCCAATTCTTGGAACAACCAAACGCGGTTTGCCATTCCTGTATGTCGACGGCTTTGCCGGGCCGGGAGAATACACAAATTCCGCCGAGTGCTCGCCTCTGGCGGCGCTTGCCGCGGCAAAAGTTACCCGAGGGCAGCTTGGGGAGAAGTGGGTGGCCGGCGCGATTACGTGCATTTTCATGGAGCCGGATCATTCGCGTTGCGAACATCTTCGTGGCCGAATCAAGGGATTCGCAGACGATCCCTTTCTTCTCATCAAGGTTATGGAAAAATCTTTCGTCGACGGGATGGCTCAGTTGATGAAAGAGTTGCCGCAGCCATTCGCCTCGAGTGATCCGCTCTTCGTATTCATTGATCCCTTTGGCGCGACGGGAGTTCCATTTGATGTTGTTCGGAGGATCCTGGCGACTGAATGCTCCGAAGTACTGATCAATCTGGATGCGGATGGAGTCGTGAGGATTTTTTCTGCCGCAAACCCCAACAGAGATGAGCAATTGACGGCGGTGTTTGGCGACGAGTCGTGGCGATCGGCGCTGCTGCCCGAGGAGCCTTTCGACGTCCTATGCCGACGAGTGCTCGAGTTGTATAAAACGAAACTCCGCGCCCTGGCTGGCATCTCGTATGTCTTTGCGTTTGAGATGCGGGGAAAAACGGACGCACTCAACTACTACCTCGTTTTTGCTAGCCATAATCCGCTTGGTTTGACGAAGATGAAGGAGGCGATGAGGACAATTGATCAGTCCGGCCAATATATGTTCTCTGACGGTGGAATTGGACAGGACTTGCTGTTCCGTTTTGATGATCCAAAGCATTTCGCCGATGCGCTGCATAAGAAGTTCGAAAATCGCAAAGCGGCGTATGAAGAACTGAACGATTTTGCTCTCAACGAGACTCCATTTATAAATCCCAAAGCGATGCTGCGCTCACTTGAGGATCGAAGCATGGTGAAAGTGGAAAGCTCGAATCCCAAGCGGCGGCGCAACGAGTTTAATGAGAAGACGCTCGTTTCGGTGACTTTTGTTCGGCCGACCAGTGGTCCAAGAGGGCTCTTTGATGGCAACGCAGAGTGACATTGAGTGGACTGAGATGACGTGGAATCCGGTGACCGGATGCACCATGATTTCTCCAGGCTGCGCGCACTGCTATGCGGAACGGATGGCCAAGCGGTTGCAGGCAATGGGGCAGCCAAGCTACCGCAATGGCTTTCGACTGACGCTTCAGCCGCAAACCCTTGAAATTCCCCTCCGCTGGAAAAAGCCTCGCACGATCTTCGTGAATTCCATGTCCGATTTATTCCATCAGGATGTGCCGCTCGATTACATCCGGCAGGTTTTCGATGTCATGAATCGCGCGAATTGGCACACCTACCAAATCCTCACCAAGAGATCGGAACGTCTTTTCGAGTGCGCACCTGATCTTGCGTGGCAGCCGCACATCTGGATGGGTGTCAGCGTGGAAAACCAAAAGTGCGCCAATCGTATCGAGCACCTTCGGCAAACGGCGGCGCACGTGAAGTTTATATCGATCGAACCGCTTCTTGGCCCTTTGCCTGCTCTCGATCTGACAGGAATCCATTGGGTAATTGTTGGCGGCGAATCCGGCCCCGGCGCACGGCCGATGGACCCGGCATGGGTTAAGGGAATCCGGGATCAATGCACTCGAGCAAACGTCGCTTTCTTTTTTAAGCAGTGGGGCGGAGTAAACAAGAAAAAGACGGGCCGAGAGCTCGATGGGATGACTTGGAATGAAATGCCGTCGCGGCCACAATTGCGAGTGCTGGCTACGGCGTAACGCCCCTCAATCGCGCCTGGCAAAAATCGGGATCATCAGCAATTCGATCGAGAAAAGACGGCGACGAATTCCTGGTGTTTTTGAATTACGCCCGCGGCACCCCTTCGGCCACGCCTCGGCGGGGACGCCGATATTTGCCAATACGTCCAGGGCGACCGGCGGCGAGGCCTCGCAGGCGTCCATTGTCGGCATTCCCGCCGTGTCGTTGGCCCAGGCCCGGCCGGTCCATTTTTCCACCCACATGTCCACCGGCGCGCCATCGCCAAACCGCGCCACCACCCGGCAGAGGATTTCGCCATTCACCGCCACCGGCGGCAGCACCAGGCGCAACTCCGTTCCATCCGCCTGCGGCAGCGGCGCGGCTGGGGCGGCCATTTTTGGCGGCAGCAGGCTGCAACTTCCCAACTCGCCGCCTTTGCCATCGGCGAACGTCAGACCGGCTTCCTCCAGCGGCGCGAGCAGCTTCGCCATCCGCGGCTCGCCCCGACAATAGCCGGTGACATACGTCGCGATTTCATCGACGCGCGCGGGCGGCGCGAAGACCGTGACGAAGATGGCATTGGCCTTGTCGCCGCGCATGGCGGCCCATTGCGCCAGCCGCGGGCCAAAGTCGCCAAAAAGCTGCTCGCGGGGTTCGGCCTGCATGGCGTTGGCCGAAAGCATGAGTGCAAAGAATCCATCCCGTGAAACTTCGGTGTTTGCTTGAGCGATCAACATGCGATCGAACGGATCTTTGTGAATTGAGGGCAACCCCGCCATGGCGCGGGATGACAATTGGGCCGGGTCGCTGTCCCACCAGATAAACGCGTGCGTGTCGAGCAGTAATTTCATTTCTGGCCCGTCCAGAAATCGTCCGGCAACGGGCTGTCAAAATCCGGTGCCGGCGCAAGCGCTCCGGGATGCAAGCCTGCGATCCGCTGCGGGGTCCCCTCAATCGGCATCAAACGAGCGCGCGGAACGGCACCATCGACGAGAATAATCTCGCCGCCAGCAGCAGCCAATGCAAGAATTTCTTCGAGTCGCGCCGGGAGTTCGCGGATGTCGATGCTCTTTGGCATGAATATCTCCTCGCGCATTGTATTAGGCACGTCCTGCTTTTTCCTCTGTCCGCACGGAGAATCGTATCGTCACGCATGATACGGCCCGAGATGGCGGCGAAGTATTGTCACTCGGGTTTCGTTGACTGATTCACCCCACCTTATTCACTTCCCACTGCCCCTCTTCCAGATACGTGCAGGTGTTTTTGTACCAGCCGCCTTCTCTGTCGCGGCCGTACATCACCACCTCGAATGGACAGATGCCTTCCAACACTTCGAATTCCTTGCCGCCGGCTTGTTCCTTTAAATGCACGCGCAGGGTGTAGTCGCCCATGAACATGCGCATCTTGGGGATTTTGCAAACCAGGTGATAGGTGCCCGCCTCGCGGGCCAACGGATATTCCGTGTCGTGGCACCAGAAATACAGGATCGGCTCCTGCATCGTGTTGCAGGCATGGAAACTCAATCGCGCACCGTCGATCGGTTTTGGCGTCTTGATCTCGATGTGCACTTCCATCCCCTTGCCGTTCATCTGCACGTTGTGCGGCTCGCTCGTTTTCAACTCAATCCGCGTAATCTTCGGCTTGTCGGGAAGGGCGTCGGCAACGTAAATCTGGTCAGCGGCCTGCCCGCCAACCATCTTCAGATATTCCTCGATCACCTCCGGCGTCTTGGCCACCATGTGCATGCGGCCCTTGTTCAACAGCACGCAACGATTGGTCAGCGTCGACACCGCCTGCATGTTATGGCTGACGAAAAGCACCGTCCGGCCTTCGCCGGCGGCCACTTCCTTCATTTTGCCGAGACAGCGCTTTTGAAAAGCCGCATCACCGACCGCCAGCACTTCATCAACGATGAGAATTTCCGGCTCCAGATGCGCGGCCACGGCAAAGGCCAGGCGCACGTACATGCCGGAGGAGTAATGCTTCACGGGAGTATCTAAAAATTGCTCGATTTCGGCGAAGGCGACGATCTGGTCGAACTTGCGTTTGATTTCGGCGCGTTTCATGCCGAGGATCGCGCCGTTCATGTAGATATTTTCGCGGCCGGTGAGCTCGGGATGAAACCCGGTGCCGACTTCAAGAAGGGATGCGACGCGGCCCTTGAGCCGGGCGATGCCGGTGGAAGGCTCGGTGATTCGGCTCAGGAGCTTGAGCAGGGTGCTTTTACCCGCGCCGTTGCGGCCGACCAGCCCCATCACCTCCCCGCGATTCACCTCGAAGGAAATATCCTTGCACGCCCAGAACGCCTCCTCGTGCTGCTCGGGCGGTGCGAAGCGGCGTTTCCAGCGCGCAACGGGCGCCTTGGCGAAGTCCATGATGGCCTCGCGGAAGGTGGCGTGCTTATTGACCGTCTGGCCCAGGATATAAGCCTTGCCCAGACGATCGACGGTGATAATGGGTGACGCCATGGAAGTTTAAAGTAGGGTGGGCGTACTCGCCCACCATGGTCCTCGGAAACCGGTTTGATAACCCGGTAACGCCGGTTCTGAGGTACTCCGAAGAGCCGGGTTTTTCGCGCTATCGACCCGGCTCTTCGGAATACCTCAGAACCGGCATTTTCAGCATATTACGCAATGTCGGCGAAATTTCGTTCGGTTCTTCGGAATACAAAGATGCCCACGAAGAACAAAAGGAGTCCGCCTATCAGCGACGACCAGATGTACATCCATTGGAACCCGATTTGCGCATCGGTCAGGTGCGGGAGCAGGCATTTGCGGAATCCAGACACAACGCCATACATCGGGTTGAGCAGCACGGCGTGACGCCATTTGCTCGAGCCCATGATGTTTGGCGGAAACGCAACGAAACTGGCGAACATCAACACCTGCGACATGAACGGAAGCAGGAAGCGAAAATCGCGATATTTCACGGTCAGCGCCGACATCAGGTAGGCAATGCCCAGGCTATTGAGAACCGCGATGAGCACCAGCACCGGAAGCAGCAGGATCAACGGCGAAATTCCGACATGCTGCCAAATCGCCATGCACATCACGATAAGGAATGAGATCCCCATGTCGACGATTGAGCCGCCTACCACGCCGCTGGGGATGTATAGACGCGGAAAATAGATTTTTTTGACGATATTTTGCTGACTGACCAGCGACAGTCCGCCGGATGAAAGCGCCTGCGCAAACAACTGCCACGGAAGCAATCCGGCGTACACGAAAATGGCGTAGTCCTTGGAATTGGGGTCGAGGCGATGGCTCAATCCTGCTGCGCCGCCGAACACCAGGGTGTACAGGATCATGTTCATGATCGGCTGCACGACCACCCAGGCCACTCCCAGCACCGCCTGCTTATACCGCACCTTCAAATCGCGCCAGATAAGGTAATACAGCAGTTCCCGGCCGTCGATCAGCTCGCGCCAGTTGACGCCGATCCATCCGCGCGTGGGCTGAATGACCTGTTCGTATTGGCTGACCGCGGGCGCAGCAGGCAGATCCAGCGCCGAAGCCGGCAAAGGTGTGGTGATATCGGACATCGGCATATTGGAAACTGAGGCAGACATACATCGACAACATCGGCAGTTGCGCCGCGGGCCATGACTTCCGTTCATGGTCCGATTTCCCCCGTCGGTCTGCCACAGACGCTAAGGGCGAGACGGGTGGATCGTCAAGGGGCGGTCAGCCCGAACTCAAACGCCGACAGTCCTTCCCCGGCATTAAGTGAGACCGAGAACCCGGCGTTGCCTGCGGGCGTGGATTGGGTGTAGCCGGCGGGGACTACTTCTCGAATCGCGTAATCGCCCGGGGGGATATTGGAAATGATGTATTCGCCCAGCGGGTTGGTGACGGCGACTGGATCGCCAACGACGTAGCTCCCGCTGTTCTGCAGGTCGATATAGACCTTCACGCCGGCAATTCCCGGCTCGTTGTAATCCTGGTTTCCGTCGAGGTTGGTGTCGAGGTAAACGCCTCCGCCGACGGCGGCGGCGGTGGGGCTGGCAGCGCCTTCGGGCTGAACGCCGAACATGCCTGCCGAGACGGTTTGGCCCGCGGCAACGGTTACGGTGGCAAATCCGCTCAAGGGGAAAGTTTGCAGCGATTCGGCTCCGCTGCCCAGGTCAAAGCCGACGGAATAAGAGCCGGGCGCCAAGCCCAGGAAGGTGAACTCGCCGTTGCCCAGCGCGTTGGTGCTGACATCGCCGGTGTCGAATTTCCCATCGTGGTTCAAGTCGAGATAGGCCGTTGCGCCACCGAGGTTTCCTTCGCCATCGTCGAGTTTATGGTCGCCGTTGGAATCGTCGAAGATGCTGCCGGTGATGGTTCCGTTATGGCCGGCGGTGGGAATAAAGACGCCGAAATCAAGCCCGGTAAGAACGCCGCCGACCTGGTAGTTGTATTCGGCTGTCTGCTGCCCGCCGCCGCCGGCGGGGAAAGTTTGAATCTCGCCGCTGGGGAGCACAATGCGGATGATCAGTGGATCGGAAGTCGGATTGACAAAGGCGTAGTTGCCATTGGCGTCGGTGACCATATGCAGCTCGCCGGAATCGATTTTTTTGTTGTAATTCGGATCGCCATAAACAACGACGCCCGCCAAACCGGGCTCGCCGTTGTCTTGAATGCCGTTGTGATTCAAGTCATTGAAGACGGTGCCGGCGATCTCGGAGGTCGGAACATTGAGTGCGAAATTGACGCCGGTCAGCGGGCCGGTGTTCTTCCCAACATACTGCCCGGCATTGGTGACGGGAAAGGCTTGCGTGTCGCCGGCGGGAAGGATGACGCGGATGATTTCCGGATCGGCCGGCGGGTTGGCGAAGGTGTAGTTGCCGTTGGCATCGGTCACCGTGCTTTGCTCGGTCGCATCGAGCTTGTGGTTGTAATTGGGGTCTTGATAGACGGTGACGCCGGGGATGCCTTTTTCACCGTTGTCCTGCGCGCCATCGTGATTGGTGTCGTTAAACACTGTGCCGGAAATGCTGCGGGTCGGCGGTGGGGCGGCGGCGGAAATCTCGAAAGTCACCGTTGTAATATTCGCTCCGGTGTTCTTCCCGACGTAGAAACCCGCACCATTGGCCGGCAAAATCTGTTGTCTGCCGGCCGGAACAACGATGCGGATAATCTCCGGATCGGCCGGCAGATTGGTGAACGTGAAATTGCCGTTGGCGTCGGTGGTCGTGAATTGCTCGCCGAGGTCGATCTTGTGGTTGTAATTGGGGTCTTCGTAAACAGTCACACCGGCCACCGGCTGGCTGTTGGAATCATTGACGTGTCCCGAGATCGATCCGCCGATGCCTGCGCTGCGGGAATAGATGCCGAAGTTGATTCCGGCCAATTGTTGGCCGGTATTCTTGCCGACATATTGGCCGGCGTTGGATGCGGGGAAGCTTTGGGTGAAGTTGGCCGGCAGGATGACTCGCAGAATTTCCGGATCAGCAGGGGGATCGTTGAAGTCGAAGTTTCCATTGGCATCGGTCACGACGCTCTGTTCACCGGCGTCAAGCATGTGGTTGTAATTGGGATCCTGATAGACGGTCACTCCGGCGATACCCGTTTCGCCGTTGTCCTGTACCCCGTCGTGATTGAGGTCATTGAAGACGGTGCCGACGATTTCCTCCTGGACGGGGAATTTGGAGGTGATCAGCCCGAAGTCAGTGCCGGTTGCAGTTTTTCCCGCCTGCACGGTGATGGAATCGCCCTGGCCGAACGCCGGCGGAGAAGATTGTTCGTCGCCGAGCGGAACGGTCATGCGCACGGTGTAGTTGCCGGGCGCGACGCCGACGATGGTGTAATCGCCGGAATCGTCGGTGGTGGCGGTTGGGTCGCCGGTGGCGAATGAGCCGGTGTTTTTCAAGTCGACGTAGATTTGCACATTGCCGACGCCACCGGTCCCGTCGTCATCTATGCCATTGGAGTTGATATCGTTGAAGACATGGCCGCTGATAGAACCGGTCGCGGTGCCATGCAGGCCGAAGTTCACGCCGGAATGTGTTAGTCCGTTATTCGCTCCTACATATTGTCCAATGTTGCCGGCGGGGAAGGTCTGGGTATCGCCCGCGGGGAGGATCACGCGCAAAATTTCCGGGTCGGCCGGCGCGCTGGCGAACACATAATTTCCAGACGAATCGGTGACAGTGCTCTGCTCGGACGCATCGTGCTTGTGATTATAGTTGGGGTCTTGATAGACGGTTACACCGGCGAAACCCGTTTCACCATCACCCTGAATGCCGTCGTTATTGGTGTCGTTAAACACAACGCCGGATATTTCTTCCACCAGTGGCGTATCGCCATTGAGTTCCGCGAGGGTGAACTCGGTGAAGGGCTCCATTGAATTGGGCTCGTTGGTGACCCCGGCGACGATAATTCCGCCTGAGGCGTTCTGAGAGATGGAATATCCAAAATCGCCAAACTCGCCGGAATCGTGGTCGCCGCCGTAGTTCACCACGTCCGGAGCGCTGAAATCGAGAGCCTGCTGTCCGGTGCCGTTGAAGGTTGTGTCGAGCTTTAATGGCGCAACCGAAGCGGTCGGCACAAGGAAACGATCGACGAAAACGCTGGTGTTGGTGCCGGTGCTGCTGGGCGCGCCGGCACTGTTGTAGAACTCGAACCCGCTGGCCACGACTTTGTTGTTGGATTGGGCGACGAGACTAACGATGCCGCCGAAAAGCGTCGGACCAGTCTGCGGTACGCCGGCGATGAGTTTCCCGGCGGAGTTGAACGCGCTGAGGGTGGCTTCGTCTCCATCGCCCTGGTCATAATTGCCGCCCAGGTAAACTGTGCCATTGGGCGCGACGGCCAGGGTGCTGAATCCGTCGGCATCGTTGCTGCTCTGGCCCCCATCGCTGGCAAAACCCGCTGCGCCAAAAGACGTGTCGAGCGTGCCGGCGGTGGTCAGGCGGGCGACCACGTATTGCGCCCGGATGGCCGGCGACGACGCGGCCATCGAAACCAGCGCGCGCCCATCGCCATCGATTACCACATCTCCGGCATCGCCCAACGTCAGGCTGGAAGAGGTCAATTTCGCGACGCCGTTGACGCCATACGTCGTGTCGATTGAGCCATCTGCGTTGTATCGAAACACAGCCGGCGCGTTTGAACCTGGCGCGGCGCCGGCGACGAGGATTTTTCCATCGTTCTGGAGCACGCCGCCGGTTTCTGATGTCGCAATGGTTTCATATCCTTTCCCATTGCCGAAGGTGGTATCAAGCTCGCCGGAGGTCGTGAGCCGTGCAAGCACATTCCCGACGCCAACCAGCACCTTGAAGTCCGGCTGAAGGATCAGGACATCGGGTTGGGCCAGGCCTGACAGTATTGCGGTAAACGGGATGGTTGCCACGCCGGCCGTGCCGTAGGTCGTGTCGGTTTGGCCGTTGGATTGCAACCGCTGCACCTGGACGATCGCCGCACCGGCGGGAGCTCCATTTGAAACCGGCTGGGATACGGTCAGATACGCGATCTGGCCACCTGGTTCGGCAACGACGGCAGATGAAATCGCCTCGGTGCCGGCTGGCTGCGAGGTGATGCGCTCCCCATTATGGAAGAAGGTGGCATTGAGGGTCCCGGCACTGAGCAGCACGCGAGATTCCATGGGTTCAATCTGCGCCGGCACTGAACGAACACTGCTGCACGCTTTGCGCAGGATACTGGCTCGACGACTTTTTCCAGTTCGATGACCGCGTTTCATGAGATGTTCTCCGAGTTTCCCTTAGAAGCTGACGGGCCGAATCCCTCTCCGACCCCACAAACCCACCATAATGATTGCCGCCTTCCGTTCGCGTCGCATTAATCGTTATTACGATCAATGCCATAAACCAGCGGCATCCACGCATTGTGTCCTATAACCGCGCGGAAGCAAATTCATAAAGGGGAAATTTTTCCAAATGCTCCGGGAATAGCGCATAATTCAGGTATGACGCTCAGACATATATGAATGAGTGGCTTTACCCGTGCGGCTCTTCCCCAACATTCCTGCGCTGCGGCCGAATTCCGCAACGGCTGCACCGATCACCCAACTGCTCCCGGCGGGCATTGAAAACGTCGGCCGCCCGCGCCAGCGTTGCGCTGGCCCGCCCTACTTTCCCATGCGATTGCTTCTGCTCCAGCATGGCGTCGAGGCCGGCGGGGTCGACGGGACATTCGCCATTGCGCCACGCCAGGCCGCGAACCGTTTTTAGCCGGCCATCGCTGCCTGCGATGCGATCGATGTTGGCGAACATGTCCAGGCACGGGACGTTCATCGCGATCTCGGCGATGTGATACGCGGTGGTGCGATCGTGCCCGACGCCAATCGAGAGTATATAGCCGTCATTGAGGATCAATCGGCCGATGGGGCTTTGGTCGGCCCATACGCCGTGGGTCAGATGATCGCGCAGGTAGTCGTCTGCGCGCGGCCCGATGGCGGCGACGGAATGGCTTGGATGCAAGCTCCGCCGCGCGTCGGGCCGTCGCCACATCGCTTCGGGAATCGCGCCATCGGTGGTGGGGGTGGTAAGCGGGTTGAACGCCAGGGCGTGGTGGTGATTGAAGGTGGGGGCAAGAAGTGTTCCGTCGTTGCCGACGACTGATAGAAGCGCGCTGATAATCGTCGCAGCCCCGCCGCGTACCGGGCCGATCGATTTCAGCGAGCTGTGGATCATCACATCCATGCCGGGCCGAATGCCAAGCTCGGCAAAGGCAGTCGTCAGGGCGTCGGCGCTTAGAAATTCGTCTCGCTCAAGCAGCTCGACACATCCGAGCGCGGCGATGGCGTGGAAATAGCCCGTGACCTGCCACGGCGCGATCGCTTCCTCGGCGTTGAGCGCCAACAGCGTCGCAATCTCGGCGATCGACCGCTGGCCGTCCGCCCAATACGCCGCCCACTTCGGAAACCATCCGTCCAGACCAGCCTTGACGTCGGGCCAGACATTCTCCGGCGTCGGTCCCAGCGACCGGCGGCGCAGGGGAATCAGCCGCCCAGCGCGGTCCTCGTGCGGCGACGATTCCGCCGGGGCAAAGGGCTCGACGGCTGCCGCGTTGGCGATGGTATCGACCATCGCGCCAAGGTCGCCGGTGATTTTGGCGTGGTCGCCGGTAAGCGTGAAGCGCGACAGACGGTCGATCGTCGCTTCATGCTGGCAGCGAATCGATTCGCGCTGCGGCCGGGAAAGCGGCTCTTTTTCGCTTTGCAATTTCGTTGCCGCGCGCTGCGTTTGCCACCCGGCCATTTCCATCGCCTCATCGGTCGACGCGTTGGCGAGGTAATAGAGATAGCCTGCCATCGCGGCCGTGCAGACGGCCATCCCTTGCGGATCGATCATCTCGATAGTGTCGGCCGAACTGTGGTATCCGCGGCAAGGGTGGTTGGTGATCCATGGGCAGGGAAATCCGTATTTCGGATCGCCCAGCAGGGTATCCTCGGTTGAAAGGAATGGTTTTTGCGCCAGCCGATAAATGGGCTGCATTTCAAGTGCCGCTTCGAGCAGCGCAAGGCCGACATCGTCGACGAATGACGCCGACGCGGGCGCGGTGGCGTGCCAGGAAAGCGCGCCATCGCAGACATCGGGACGGGCGCCGACCGTATCGATGCAAACGCCCGCCAGCGGCGGCGCAAGGCGAAAGCCGTGCTCGAGATAGTGGAAAAATCCGTAACATTCATAGCCATGCAAAAGGCGGATCGTCCGGCGGGGCGGCGCGATTTGCCCCTTGGCGATCAAGCCGTTCAGCACCCGGGCGATCTCCACGCAGCATGCCCCGCCCGAGGCATTGTCCAGCGCGCCCGGCTCGCAGCTATGGGCGACCGCCCAGATTTCCGCGTCCGGATCGTCCGAGCCGCGAATCACGCCGCTGATCACATCGTGGCTGCCCGCATATCGGCGGATATCCAGCTTCGCATGGACCACCAGCTTCGCGCCCTGTGCCGCCAGCGCGCGAAGCCGGTCGCCTTCGCCGGCACTGATCGCAAAGCCGACCAGCGGCGGCGCCGCCTCCCACAGATCGAGCCCGCCCCAGCCGAATTTCGTCCAGGCAACGGCATCGGGGCAGCCGTCCACCGGCATATCGCACAATAGCCCGGCCGCGCCGCCAGCGCAAAACCGCCCGCGGTGCAGCCACGGATTCAGCCGGGTGAGCACAATCTTCCCGGCAAGCGAGCCATCGGCCGCGGCATCAAGCTGTGCGATTGCATCAATCACCACCAATTCGCAGGTGATCCCATCGGCTGGCGTGGCCGCCGACCATTGCACGACGTGCCATGGACAGGTGCGGTAATCGAGCAGCCGCCGGGGTGACGGCTCGATCAGATCGACGGCAGCGTCGATGATGTCGGCAGCCTCGGGAATGATCCAGTTGCCGCGCCCGCGCGCGCCGCCGGTGGGGATGGCGTACAACTCGGCCTTCGCGCCGCTGGCTTCGTAGGCGGACAAAAGCCGGCGCGAGGTTTCGTGCCATCGATCGAAGGAATTCCAGCGGTCGTTTTCGACGATGCCCGCCGCCATGTCGACGGCCCGGCCGGGGTCGACAGCGCCAAGAATTGCCGGGAATACCGCCTGGACGAAGCGATTGAGGCTGGGAATTGTCCCTTGGGGCATGAGAAGGTTATATCAAAAAACGCGGTGGTGATGCGGGTTTGATTCTCGTCTTGGTGGCAGAGCACCGTTCGACGAGTCCCGCAGCAAAGACGGCACGAAGGCGCGCCGCCAAACACCAAAACGCGCCAAGCTCCGTGTTCCAATCGGCCGTGTCGATGCCCATCATGTTCCCCTCACCATCCGCTCGTTACAATGCGGACAATGGACTCTCTTCGCGTTGGCGTTATTGGATTTGGGCGAATTGGCGCCGAACACGCCGGTTGGCTGGAGGCGGCGGGCAATGCGCGGGCGGTGGCGGTGGCCGATGCCACGCCGGCCCGGCAGGAACTGGCCCGGCAGCGCCATCTGCGCGTCTGCGATACCGTCGAGGCGCTTTTGGCCGACCCGGCTGTTGATGCCATTCTCGTCGCCACGCCGACGGCCATGCATTTCGAGCATGCTTCGGCGGCGCTGCTGGCTGGGAAGCATGTCATGGTCGAGAAACCGATGGCGCTCGATTTGCCGCAGGCAACGAAGCTGCGCGATCTGGCGAAATCGCAGAAGCGGGTGATCAGCGTTTTTCACAATCGGCGGTGGGATATTGATTATCTCACCGTCGCTGATGCCCTGCGATCCGGCGCGTTCGGGAAACTGATCAACATCGAAAGCCGGCTCGGCCAGTTTTCAAGTTGCGTTGGCCCGGCAGCCAGGGAATACCGACCAAACTGGCGCAACGAAGCGACCTATGGCGGCGGAGGGCTTTACGACTGGGGAAGCCATTTTGTCGACCAGATCTGGCAACTCTTATTGCCCGCGCGGCCGGTGCGCGTTTTTGCGCAGCTTCGGGCAAACGTGTGGAGCAAGGACTGCGATGACTTCGCCCGCGTGCTGATCGATTTTGACAATGGCGTTGCCGCCCTCGTCGAAATCAATACCACCACCACCGCGCCGCTGCCGCGCTGGCAGTTGGATGGAACGCAAGGCTCGGCCAGCAGCCCGGCCAGCCTGAGTTTTGATACGAACGTGTGGGCCGACTTGCGGTTGACGCCGGCCTCCGGACAACCGCGACAATTTCCGCGCGCCGCCGCAGGTCTGACCGAAACGCAAATCTGGGAGCAATTTGCCCGCGCCGTCGGCGGCGAGGGCGAGCCTGCCGTGCCGGTGGAAACCGTCTTGCCGACGATGGCGTTGCTGGACGCAGCGCGGGAGAGCAGCCGGACGGGGAAGGTGGTGGTAATTGAGAAGTGATATTAAATGACCTTGCGCGATTCGTGTAGGGTCCGCACCGCGGACCATTACGTTTGAGGTGGAAAAACACGGTCCGCCGGTGCGGACCCTACGAAGGTTCGAAGCGCCTAATCGCGCAGCGTCATTTAGGCGGATAAGAAGAATTCCTGAATCCTTCCAATCCGTGCAGATCCGTGAAATCCGTGGTTATTAGACCTCTTGCGCGTTTCAGTCCGAATTGCGGGCACAGTTCATTTTGCACATTTTAATGCAGGCGGGTCGTCGCCAGAAATCGCGAAATCGCAAGCGAGGTCACGGCGGGGTTATTGCGGCACGCCGCCGTTGCTATCCCCGGATGCGGGTTTGACGTTTTCGTCGCGATACAGGCGAATGGTCATTTCGCCTTTTCCCGAGACGGTTTCGAAATTACGCGCTGGAACGTTGCCGATCATATGGCGCGGATCATCCTCGGCCGGACGCCAGCCGGCATCGTCGGCGGGAGACACCAGCAGCGTCTTGTCCGGATAGACCAGTGCCTCGGCGGGGCGGTAGCCGGGCTTGATGAAAACAAAACGATATTCATTGTCACCCGGCATGAGCGACCAGGCTGACGTGGACGAGACGCTTCCGTTGCGATCCGTGGGGTCAAGGTCCAATTCGTTCCAGGAAAAGTCGCTGGGAATCGCCTGCAGCGGGCGAAAGCGATAGCCTTCAACCAGGACGCAATCCAGCGGCGCATCGGTGGCGGCATCAACGACACGGAAGCGGCTGGTCGAGCAGCCGACCAGCGGAACACAGGCGAGAATCGCCCAAACCCAAAGCGGGCAAGCCCAACGAATTACTTTCGCCATGCCGCCAGTATAACCCCGTGCGTCGCATCTGCCAGATGATCACGCCCCATACCAAAAACACCGCATACATTTTTCCCGAATTCACCGCCAGCATCGGAACATGCGACAGCGGAAGCGATTCCAGCGGCATCGGATAGGCAATGACCACTGCCGCAATCGCCAGCAGCGCCAGCGCCAGGCGATTGATCCGTCCCGGCCCGCCAAGCACTGCATACAGCGCCACGATTACCGCTGGAGCCACGAACGCCAGATGATGCTCCCATGCCAGCGGGGCGATAAGGAACGATGCGATAAGAAACGCCGAGAACTGCAAATCGATCGGATCGCCATCGCGCGGTATCGGCCCGCGGCACACGAAAATCGTCGAGCCGAGAACGCCCAGTGACAACACATAGCCGATCGCGACACAAAGCCCGCGGGAATGCAGCAGCGGCGGCCCGGAATCGGTCGGAAAACAAAGGCGCGACACAAAGCCGTTAATCCCCTGATTGGGCACGGCGGCTGGAGAATGCAGCCCGAGTGGGATCCGGCACAGCCCGCCCGTCGGTGCGATGCTTGTCAGCCAATCGTGCCACAGGCCGTGCGGCAAGACGATGCACGAAAGTGCGCCTGCGACAATAAACATCGCGCACAGCCAGGCGATCGCGCGATATTCCCGTCGCAACAGCAGCAATACGACAAATATCGCCGGATAGGTTTTAAGAATGATCGCCAGCGCCAGCGGCAGGGCGATTTGCCAGGCCGGTGCGCGCTGCTTCATTCGCCACCAGGCCAGGCAGAGCATCGCCAACACGATAAGGTTGACCTGTCCATAATCGATGGTCAGCGCGATGCCGTGCGAACTGATGAGATAGAGAAGCAATGTCGCGGGAAGAAACTCGCCGAAGAGCGATTTGGCCGGGATTTTCAAAATCCGGCAAAACAGCACGCCGGCGATCAACAGGAAGCAAAAATGGTTCGCCAGCAACATCGCGAGGATCGCCGTGCGATACGAAACCAATGCCAGCGGCGACATGAGTAACAAGCTTGGCGGCGGATAGAGATAAGGAAATACCTTCTGCCCGGTGCCGGCGCTAAGCCGATCCATCGCCGCCAGATCGTAAGGCGAATGATGCTCGTGAAAAGTCAGTTCCGCGCCCCAGTAAAACGAGCCCAGATCAAGTTGCGTAAGCTGGCGGAATTGAACTCCATAATTCCAGAGGAAGCTGGCGTAGATGAAAATGACGATGCAGGGGATGACCCGGCGAAGCGGGGAGCGGCCGCTTGTGTTTTTGGTACTTTGTTCTGGAAGTGTTGTAATCGTCGATGCCGTCACTCAGATGTTATCGACCGGGAAGATATGCGGATTGGGCCGGCAAACATTTACTCGGGTCCGATAATCGGGCGTACTGGCATTTTCCTAAACCGCGCGGAGAATCCCCGGCGGCATGTAATTCGCCAGACGCCTCGTAGCGGAGTTTCAAGATCATGGCAAAATCGGGATCGACCAAGGCGAGGGAAAAATCCACAGCCGGCCAACCCCAATTCGACACGGCAAAGTTCATTAATCCCGCCCAGATAGGCGGAATCGAAGCCTATACCTTCGACGATGGGCCGGCTCGCGGCGGGCGGGCGCTGTGCATCAATACCGGCGGCGGCCTTCGCTATCGCGTGCTCGTCGATCGAGGACTGGACATCGATCAGGCGTTCGTTCACCAGCATAGCCTGGCGTTTCTCACCCATAAGGGACCGACCGCCCTGACGCGCGGGCACGATCGCGGCATCGATTGGCTGAAAAGTTTCCCCGGCGGACTGCTCACCAGTTGCGGGCCGTTCAATATCGGCGGGCCGGGCACCGACGCCGGCGAAGAGTTGGGCCTGCATGGGCCGCATTCCAACACCGCCGCAACAATCGAATCGGTGATCAATCCCGATCCGCGCAGCGGCCGCTTGGCGATGTCTATCACCGGGATTGTCCGTTATGGCCGGCTGTTTGGGCCATGCGTTGAGCTTCGCCGGACGATTGCCTCAACGCTTGGGTCGAACACGATTGAGTTCACGGATGAATTTTTCAATGCCGGTAATCAGACGGTGCCGCATGCCTGGCTGCTGCATATTAATTTTGGATATCCGCTGGTGGATGAGGGGACGGAACTTTGTTTTGACGCGGCGAACGTTGAGCCGGTCGATTCGGAAGTTTCCAAGGCGCGCTTCAAGCCTGGCGTCGACTACAAGCGCATCAGCGCCCCACTGGAATCACATCGCGGCGCGACGGAATACGTCGCTCACGTCTACCCAAAGCCGGTGGACCGATCGGGGAAGACAACCGTCGGCATCGTCAACCGAAAGCTGGGTATCGGCGCGGCCATTTATTACAACACGAAGGAATTTCCACGCCTGGCCAACTGGCAGCACCTCGGTCCGCACGAATATGTGACGGCCCTGGAGCCGGCAAATGGGAGCGTCACTGGGCGGTGGAATGACCGGGCCGCCGGCATCATGGACAGCCTGGCGGCGGGGGAGCGAAAGACGTATCAGTATGCGATCGAGGCGGTGACCGAGCGCGGGGCGATCGACAAACTGAGAGAACTGAATTCGATGGGAAAGTAATCGAGGGATCGATTCCACGTCTTTATTAAAGAGGGCTTTGTCACATAAGCAGGGAAACTGAGCCGCGCACGGAGGGTACTCCCGAAGTAAGCGGATCCCCGACACCCGCCCGCTTAATTCGGGAGTATCCGTAAGCGGTTCAGTGATCCGCACGGCGCGCATTACTTCGCTTTCAGCGATCCGCTTTCCCAGCCCAGTTTTATGGTTCCCTCGCCTTCCAGAAACGCTGTCAGCCGATCGCCCACGGCCTGCTTGCGCCATCCCTGCAACAATCGCGGTGCTTCGCCCGCGCGCTTTCCCGTAACGAAGCGATAAAACTCGCCGACTTCCTGCCGGCTGGCGACCAGCGATGGATCGATCGACAACCCGGAGCAAAAAGCCTGCGTTGTCGCAAAAATCGCATCAGCGCGGAATTTCTCGACGGGGCTTGGCTCATATTCGCGGGTGCCGGGCAGGTCCATCGTCGGCAGCGTCAGCGCATGGGCGGCGGCATCGACGATGCGCTGGCCGTACTCGTGCTCGACGGGCCGGGGAAGGCCGCGAACGCGAGCTAATGCATCCACCGATTTCGGCGGATTGCGCGACAGATCGAGCAGCACTTCATCCTTCAACATCGATCTTGGCGGGACGTTTTGCGCGCGGGCGGCGGCATCGCGCAGAATGGTCAGCTCGCGCAGGATGGCCATGTTTCTTGGCTGAAGCGACGTCGCGCCGCGCACGCGGAGAAACTGCGTCTGCGGATCGAACCGGTAAAGATCGGGGGCGCAGACCGCCGAGCATTCCTCCTTCGCCCAGGCGGTATGGCCCAGTGCATCGAGCCGTTCGAGCAGGGCGGCGGCGGCGGCGGGGAGATATCGCACATCGTCAGCCGCATAGCGAAGCTGCACGGCGGACAACGGCCGCTGATCCCAATGGCTAAACGTCAGCCCCTTGCCAAGTTTGGCGCCGGTCAATTCGGCAATCAGCTTGGATAGCGAAATCGGGTAGGGGAGGCCGATGAATCCTGCGGCGATTTGCGTATCGAAAATATTAGCGCCGGGCCGACCGAGGTGGCGCACGACCGGCTCAATATCCTGCTCGCCGGCGTGGACGATTTTTTCCACCGATGGATCGGCCAGCAATTCCCAGAACGGCACCAGATCGATTTCCGCCAGCGGGTCGATCAGGCCGATGCGGTTTCGCGAGGCAACTTGCAGCAGGCAAAGCTGCGGGTGATAGGTGAGCTCGCCGATGAATTCGCTGTCGTAGGCAAACGAGCCGTCGGCGCGGAGGTCGGCAATTAGTTTTGCGAGGTCTTCGTTGGTTTCGATGATGGCCGTCGGCCCGCGGAAAACGAGCGGGACTTCGGGATGAACGGTTGTGTCTTCGGCATTGCCCGCGGCGTCGGCATGAGCCGACTCATGTGCCCGGGCTCGATGCTTGGCGCGGAAATTGAAGGGTCGACTCTTTTTGGAGGAGGCTGATCCGTCCATAGCACTGTTACTCATTTCATCCTTGTTTGACGCCGGGTCAAGATACGGGAATTGGAGGTCATGTTCCAGCGATGGGCTTGCTCATTTGCAGGAAGTTTGACGCGAATGAATGCAGAAGACTCACCGCGGCCCTCCTACGCAACGCAAAGAAAAGACGAATGACCACGGAGGCACGGAAGCACGGAGGTGTGGATCTACTCATGCGCGCCGTCGCACACGAAGCATCTCTTTTTTCTTATCTTTCCAAATCAATTGTGCACATACACTCAGCGTCGATTGCGCCTCCTGGCTTGCGTGCCGCCGTGGTAAGAATCCTGCCGTAAGTACAAGAAAACCCGCGATATCCTCGAAGGTGACGAAGGTCTGTTGACCGAGAAGATTCCTTCGACCTCTTCGTCCTTTTCGCGCCTTCGCGTCAAGTCTTGTTGTTACGTCCGCTGGGCCACGGTCATTTAATGTGGAGCGGCCACTACTTAACGCTCTAAAGTCGCTGCAAATGCGGTCCGATGATGTTCCAATAGCGGCCGAAATCGATTTTTTCGCTTTTCCGGCGGAATATCTTGCTATTAACTCTGGATGCCGCTTAAATATATCCCCGCAATTCGCTTCATCTGGTGGATTGGCGGGGATTTTGGCCGAAGGAGCACATCATGCAATTGGCGTTTGCCGTCGAGCGTTTGCTGGACACAGGTTGGACCGCCGACCCGGAAATGGAATTGGAACGCTTGCCCGACGGCCGGCGTTTTCCATCGGTTCTGGCCGTGCAGCGTGAATTCTCCCGGGCCGGGCTGGAATTGGCCATCAAGCAGAATTTGATGTTCGGCTGTTACCGCGCCACCTGGGCTCCGGTCGGCGAGCCGCTCGATCCAGCTGCCGCTACCGATGAACGCCATGGCACCGTCGTCGGCTCCTGCGAGCGCGAAGCGGCGGTATACTCGCTGGCGCAGCTTCGCAATGCGCAGATGGAATATCAATTCGCCAATGCCACGCCCATTTCCACGGGGATTGAATTGGCGGCGGCGCGGTAAGCGAAACCTTACTTCCCCGAATCCTTATCGCGCGAAGTGAAGCTTTTTCGCGTTTCCTTCACTGCGCCGCATTCTGGACACCGGTCGGGGGATTCCCGCAAATCGTATCCGCAATTCACACACCTATCGTTTTCCAGCCGCCAACTCCTGCGACGGCGGTCCTTCGTTAAACCGCCGTAAGCAGCAATTGCGATCGCGAGAGAAAATAGCGAGAGCCATCCGAGCGCAGGAATCGACCCGACGATGTAGATATCGGGGCTGGGCATCGACGGATTTTCAAAAGTGATTCGGATCGTCATCAACCACGCGACGGCGAATCCGATGGAAAGCAGAATCGACAGGCCCGCGAGAATTGCGAACGGATGCCGCTTGAATCTCGGTTGCTCGCGCCTCACAGGTCCCATGATAACCGCGCGAAAACGAAAGATCGTGCGATGATCCTTAAAGTGCGTCGCTCCTGGCCGAACGCAGAAGACCCCGCGCGAGCATCGCGCGGGGTCGGAGTGGTCAAATCGTAATAGGCATGGGCAGGATGCCCATGCTACTGGGCTACCGCCGCCGGCTGTTCCAGCAGGCTGCTCCACTTTCTTCCGGTGCGGCTCTTCCAGCCGCCTTTGTGATACGCGTAGCCCGCGATCAGCGGCACGGCCAGCGTTGCTTCGCTGAAGACCATCTGCTCGTACACCGTGTCAACCTTGCCCCAGCTTGAGGCTTCCTTCAGCGTGCTGCTCGACAACGCGCCGTCGCGAACGTCGGCAACCGTGATCTGCACGGCATACTTGTGCATAGGTGCATCGTCCTGACCGGTAAGGATCTCGGCGGCAACGACAATGTCCTGCGCGAAATTCTTCGGCACGCCGCCACCCACCATGAACAAGCCCGTGTCCTTGCTCTTGAGCTTGAGCTGCGTGAGCTCGTAAAAATCCTTGCCGCTGTCAAAGCTGACATGCGGCCGGCCCTCGGCAATGCGCGCGTGCTGGTGGGCCACGATGCCGAAACCCGCCGAGCAATCGCTGAAGGCGGGGACGAAGATCGGCACGTCGCGCTTGTAGGCTTCGTAGATGATGCTGTCGGGGGTCTTGGGGCCGCCGGTGCGCTCGAGGTATGCGCCGAATTCGCGGAGCAATTCGCGGCTGCTATACGGGCGGGGCTCGACATCCTCGAAAATCTTCTGGGTGACTTCATCGCAGATGCGGAGTTCTTCCTCGTCGATGAAGGTATCGTAGATGCGGTCGATCATCAGGTCGCGCAGCTCGCCGTCGCGGGTGCCGCTCTTGAACTCGTCGTCGGCGATGTAGTGCTTGTAACCAAGGGCCTCAAAGAAGTCCTGATCGATGATGTTTGCGCCGGTGGAGACGATGGCATCGACCATGTTGTTGCGGATCATGTCGACGAAGACTTTTTTCAGCCCGGCGCTGATCAGCGAGCCGGCCAGGCAAAGAATCACGCCGCACCCGGTGTCGCGGAGCATGCGGTCATAGATGTCGGCGGCGCGATGCAGGTCGCGGGCGGTAAACGCCATATGCTGCATGGCATCGACGAGCGGCACGACATTTTGCTTGGTGATGTCGATGTGCTGAATGGCGCGGTTGAGAAGTTCTTTCTTTTTCGGGTTCACGGGACACCTCCTTATGGGTGTTGGCCGGGCGGGCCGGCGGTTGGTGATGCGATCAAAGCAAAAAGCCACCACGGCCTGCTACGGTGTGCGACGGAAATCCGTGGCACCCGCCATTGCGGGCCGGGGTGGCTTCAACGAAAACGATTGTCGCAAAGTTTAGGCACAGGTCAAGCAGTAGGTTTGCTCCACACGAGAAAAAAATATTCGCGTCGCGATGCGGATGCGTCACCGGCGAATTCTCGTTTTCGCAGCAAAAATAACGATCGAATATTTTTGAAGAACCGGATTGTAACAATCGGCGTTTTGCAGAGGTTGTTCGCGCATTGCGACATTCGTAGGATATGCGGAATTCCATGCTCGACGAAACGTCACGAAACCGATTGCGACTCTGGCTGCGAAGCGAGCGCGCGCTGGGATTGTCGGCGATCGGGCCGGGCAAATTCAGTTTCCCAATCCCCGCGGAAACCCCGCAATTAAAGTCACATTCCGAACCGCGAAGCGCAACGCCGATGCCTGCGCGCGCACCGTCGCCGCAAACCGCACCGTTGACCCGGCCAGCGGAAACTCGACCCGCGGCGGCGGCAACCGCACGTCCGGCGCAACCAGTGCTTGCCGATGCGTCTGCGCCATTCACGTCGCCGATCCTTACCGTGGAGCAACGCCGCCTGCATCTGGCCACGCTCGACGAAGCCCAGGTCCGCGGCTGCGTGAAATGCCCACTGTGCAATTCGCGCACTCAAACGGTGTTCGGCGAAGGGGCGGTCGACGCCCGACTGATGTTCATCGGCGAAGGGCCGGGCTTTAAGGAAGACCAGAGCGGCCGGCCATTTGTTGGGCCGGCGGGGGAGCTGTTGAATCGGATGATCGGTGCGATGGGCCTGGCGCGCGAGCAGGTGTATATCGCCAACATCGTTAAATGCAGGGCGTTCATGCCCGGGCCGCCGCAAAAAGACCGCGCGCCCGCGCCCGATGAGGTGGCGGCGTGCTCGCCTTATCTGGAGCAACAGGTGGGAACGATTCGGCCACAGGTGATCGTGACACTGGGGCTGCCGGCAACGCAATTCGTGCTGCAGAATAAATTGTCGATGAGCCGCCAGCGCGGGAATTGGGCGGCATGGCACGGGATCAAGGTCATGCCGACGTGGCACCCTTCGTATCTGTTGCGGCGCGAGAAGGAAGGCGACGTCGAGCCCAAGCGGCAGGCGTGGAAAGACCTTCAAGGGGTGATGAAAGAATTAGCGCTGGGCGCGCCGGGGAAATCAGAGTAAAGAGTGTTTTGCTTTTTGATGTCGCCGTCGGCGCGCACAGCGATGTGGCCCGATGGCGTCGATTTATTTACGGCAGGCGTTACTGCGCCTGGCGGGTGGGCGAAAATGTTGTTTGGGAAGAATGTTTTTTGCGTGAATGAACGATCCCGGTTAGGATGAGTTTTCTTATTTTTTAAACCCGTCTGTTCGGATTCGTCGCTGTTCTAAATTTTAAATTTTGAACCAGGCGCTGCTGCCTGGATTAAAGAAGAGGCCATGACAACGATTCATACGCCAAACCCGCGTGAGGCGGTTCGCCGCGCTCCCGACGGGACAGGGCTGGACCCAGCAGTATGGCAACAGATTCTCGACCAGGTTCGCGCCCAGCATCCAACGTTAAACCGGACATGGTTTGATGAAATGCTCCCCCGGCAACTGACCAACGGCGTCATCCAGGTGACCGTTGCCACGCCGGCACAAATGAATTTCTGCCAGAGCCAGTGCCAGCCGCCGTTCACCGCCGCCGCCCAGGCAATCACCGGCCGGCTGCTTTCGGTGAGCTTTCACTGCAATAATCTGCCTCGCGGCGGGGTTTTCAATGAGGGTGAGCAGCCGCTCCCGCTTAATCCGGATTACGTCTTCGAGAATTTCGTCACCGGGCCGTGCAACCGGCTGGCGCACGCGGCCTCGCTGGCCGTCTCCGAGCAGCCGGGACAGGCGTACAATCCGCTGTTCATCCACGGCGGGGTGGGCCTGGGGAAAAGCCATCTGCTACAGGCGGTATGCCAGAAGGTGCTCGAACGGCAAACCGATGCCCGCATCCTTTATCTCTCCTGCGACTCGTTCATCAATCAGTTCATGCTGTCGATCGAAAATGGCGACATGCATAACTTCCGCCATCGCTATCGGCATGTCGATTTGCTGGTGATCGACGACATTCACTTCCTGGCCGGCCGCGACCGCACGCAGGAGGAATTCTTCCACACCTTTAACACGCTCTATCAACAGCACAAGCAGATCATTCTGTCGGCTGACTGCCCGCCGAGCGAAATTCCGGAACTGGAAGAGCGCCTGGTGAGCCGGTTTAACTGGGGGTTGGTTGCGCGCATCGAAAAGCCGTGCTATGAAACGCGCGTGGCCATTTTGCAGAAGAAAGCCCGCATGCGCGGGTTGACGCTGCCGGAGGATGTGGTCTGCTACGTCGCGGCAAAGGTGGAAAACAACACCCGCGAGTTGGAAGGCGCGATTACCAAGATCCAGGGAATGGCCATGCTGCAAAATGGCCGGATTGATATCGATCTGGCCAAGTCGGCCCTGGGCGAGATGGCCTCAGCCGAGCAGCGGCGGGTGACCATCCAGCAGATTTTCGATGCCGTCACCAAATATTACAACGTCCGCCTGAGCGACCTGCAGAGCAAAAAGCGGCATAAGAGCATCGCCTTCCCCAGGCAGGTGTGCATGTATCTCGCCCGGCGTCACACGCGCTACAGCCTGGAAGAAATCGGCGGCTACTTTGGGGGCCGCGACCATACGACGGTCATGCACGCCGTTCGCACGGTTGAACACGACACGCGCGATGACAAGCAGATTTCAGAGCAGGTGACGCATATCGAAGCGCAATTAACGTCGGTGTGATTTCCGGCACTTGGTGCGGATTTTGATCGTAGTGCGCGGGAAACCGGGCGCAAAATCGAATAAAGCCCATCGTGCTTGCACGATGGGTCGGGAGCGAATGCGAAAAACCCACCGTGCAAGCACGGTGGGCGTTATGTGAAATCGCGAAAATTGTTGCCCGCGACGGAATTGGTTCCGGGACCCTGGAGCATTTTTCATATTGACGGTCACGTCAACGCGCCACCAATGTGAAAACTGCAACAAGGTTACAAGGGTTCTTTACTTCGACGGAAGCGTTGTCGGTTTTCTTACGGGCACGAGACGGAAAATCTGGCCGGTGTTCTTCTCGAACCGCTCCACGCCATTTCTCACTTCCATCTGGCCTTCATCCAAAATGTACATTGAGCCATCGGGGCCGAATTTCACATCGACCGGGCGTTCGATCAGGCTGCGGTTATGCGAATCGATTTTGCTGCCGGGCAGATCGCCGACGTTGCGCACGAAGTCGCGCGTGATGTGGCGGTCGAGGTCGACGCGGACGACCTTGCGGCCGACAGGCCGCGGCAAGGGAATTCCGCCGCTGGCGTAAGGGGCGCGATCGCCGCTGAGGGCGATGATCACGCTGTCGCTGAAATCCTTGCTGAATGGCCCGGTCCCGGGAACGAAGGCGATTTTCGCCGCCCCCGAGAGTGACGGCAACGCCGCTTCCAGCATGGTGTCGCGGTCGGGCGGCGTGAGGTTGCTGTTGTGCAGGTCGATCAGCGGGCGCACCTGGGGATAGCCGTACTTGCTGATGAGATACTCCGGGGGTTGAAACATCGCGTCGCTGATGGATTTGAAGTCGGTGCTGTAATCGGGCCAGCCAAGCCAGGGTTGCCCGGGCGGCAGGCGGACGAGCGAATCCGGATCGTTCTTGATGGGGCGAGTGCAGCCGATGCGCATTTCCATGCCGTCGTTGGTGGTATACGGTGAGCCGAATTCATTGAATGCGATGCCGCGCGGGTTATGAACGCCATAGGCTTCGACGCTGGCGAATCCGCCATTAAGGGCCACTGAATAAATCGCCCCGCTGGGTTTCCCATCGGGCGAGCCTTTGACGCGGATGGAAAAGCTCTGGCCGAACGCCTGGAACGCCGCGGTCACGGCGATATCCGCCGGCCCAAAAAGCCCCGCCATGGGATTGCTCGTCTGGAATTTGTAGCCGAGCAACTCCACATCGTGGAAGGGCTGATCGTGTACCTCGGGATGTTTGCGCACCCAGCCGATTTGCAGATTGTCCAGGCCCACCACGCCGCTGTTGGTGACCGTGCCGCACCCGAACCAGAGTTTGCCGGTTCGCGGCTCATAGGCGATGTCGGTCAGGCCATAATCGCCCTGGGTTGGGAATCCGGCACACAGGGTTTTGTGCCCGCCTTTTTTGTCCAGGGCTGTAACAACGCCCAGGTCATTTTCGTCGCGATGGGTGACGATGACATTGCCATTGACGCAGACCATCCCGCCGATGGGGCCGTACATCTGCCAGCTCGATCGCAGGGGAATGACGCGCTGGTCCTGCGGGTAGAAGATCGAAGGGCGTCCGCCGTTGGGGGGAATGCGCCAGATTCGCGGCTCTTCCCCGCGCTCGCCCTCTGCCACGTAGAGATATCCATCGGCGTCGAAGGCGATGGCGCTGGGCGCCATAAAGCCTGTCGCATAGCGGCGTAATTCGTACCCGGCGGGATATTCGACCAACTCGCGTCCGATGACGCGCTGTTCATCGGGCATGAGCAGCCGCGGCCCCGGCGTGCAGCCCACTGCGGCCCAACATAACAGCGAGGCAGCAGCCAATCCGCAAGCCCGCCGTAATACGCCCAAGGCAATACCGCCCAATGACTTCATATCCGATCGATCCGCCCGCAAGGCTACGTTCATACCTGCTCCCGAGAAACGTGAGGCGAATGGATAACGAGTAAAACGCAACAATGCCATTGAGCCGCCCTGATTACATTTCACTCTTCATTCATTACACCGAATGATGGCTCTTGTCACGTTAGCCGTCCATCACCCGATCGTTCCTGCCTTGCTCATCTGGATAGCTCACCGCAGAGATGCAAAGGCCGCGGCGAAGATAATTATCTGAAATTAGAGTGCTTTTCAGATCTATGTAGCGGCCCATCGGCATCCTGATACACACGCCGCATGATTTTGTCCGTTTCGAAAGCAGGGCGGAAAGAGCCGCGCACGGAGGGT
>DASRRM010000194.1:0-33377 GCA_035695715.1 Tepidisphaeraceae bacterium | reverse complement strand
TTGGCGCTGCAACTGTGGCAGAAAAAGCCGGGCGATTTCGGCGGGCTGGTATTGGACGCGGCGTATCCGCTGGACGAGCAGAAATATGCCTCCGGCAAGATTGAGCCGCTGGGCCCGCCAAAGGACGATGCCATAAAATCTTGCCCGATTTTGGCGCTGGTCGGCGGGGCGGACGGAGGCTCGGCGATCTGGCAGCGCGTTGCAAAATCGTGGCACGCCGCCAAGATCCCGCTCATCGTGCATATCATTCCCGACAAGGGCCACGAGTGGCTCTTTAACGATGCTACTGAGCAGGCAGCGCTGCACGACTGGCTGAAGCGGGTGTCGGCGGGCGAGACGCCGGACGACCCGGCTTCGCCGAAGCGTCCGCTGCCGGGCGAGGGAACTGTTCCGGCGATCAAGGTAATTTACACGCCATGAATGTTCGACCTGCCATTCCGGAAGATGTGCCGCTGGTTCTGCCGATGGTGGCGAAGATCGCCGCGTATCATGAGAACCTCGATCCCGCGAAATATGGGTATCGCGATCATCCCGAGGAACTGTACCGCCACTGGCTGACACCGCGCGCCACCGATCCGCGCAGCGTTTTCCTCGTGGCCGACGCAACCACTGCAGGCGAGGAAAAGAAGCTTGCCGGGTTTCTTGTCGGCACGGTGGAAAAGGAAATCCCCATCTATCGCCTGAGCGAGTTCGGGTTCGTGCATGATGTTTGGGTTGACGAGGATTACCGTAATGAAGGCCTGGCCCGGCAGATGGTCACGCTGGCAATCGAGCGCTTCGGCGCGATCGGCGTGAAGCAAATCCGGCTGGATGTTGTCTTCCACAACGGCCCTGCCCACGGCCTCTTCGCCGCCTGCGGATTCCGCGAGAGCATTTTCGAAATGCTATTGGAGTTGCCCGCCGGCCCATCGCGGTCCACAATTCATCCATGATCCTCTGCCTCGGCACCACACCCACCGTTCAGCGCTCGATGACTTTCGACGGACTAAAGCTCGACGACGTCAACCGCGCCGTCGACGTGAAGGAATATGCGTCGGGAAAATCGCCCAACGTGGCGCGGGTCTTGCGCACGATGGGACATGAGCCGCTGGCGGTCGGATTTGCAGGCGGAGACCGGGGGAAATTTCTTCTGGCCGATCTGGCCTTGGCGGGAATTCGCTGCGATTTTGTCGATATTCCGCCACAAACCCGGCTTTGCACGACGATCATCGATCGCGCCGCGGGGTTGGCGACAGAATTGGTCGAAGAGCATTCGCCGGTGACGGCCGATGCATGGGAGGCGCTCGATCAGAAGCTGCGAGCGCATTTGCCAACATCGAAGATGTGGATTTTTTCCGGTTCATTACCCGCCGGCGCGCCGCAGGATTTCTATGCGCGATGGGTGCCGCTGGTGCGGCAAACCGGGGCGACGCTGATCCTCGACGCCCGCGGCGAGCCGTTGAATTTGGCGCTGAAATTGGATGGCTTCATCGCCAAGCTCAATCGCGACGAGCTGGCCGCGACGTTACACGCCGATCTCTCGACGGACGCGGCTCTCATCGATGCCACGCGCCGCATTGCCCCGGCCAACGGAGCAGCGATTATAACGATGGGATCAAAAGGTGCGATTGCCTCTGACGGAAAACGCGCCTGGCGATTGACTTCGCCGCCGGTGAAAGCCGTCAGCGCGGTCGGCTCGGGCGATGCCTTCGCGGCAGGCCTGGCAATGGCCCTGTCGCGCGGCGAGCCGCTGCCGGAGGCAATGAAATTGGCCGCCGCGTGCGGAGCGGCCAATGCGATGACCGCGCTGGCCGGGCATGTGAACGTGGGTGATGTCGAAATATTGCGATCGCGGGCGGTGGTGTCGGAAGTGTATTGAGCGACCGCTTGGAGATCGCGATTGCATTTAACGCCCGCCGTGCTTGCACGGTGGGTTTGTTCCGGATTTGCGAACCGCGTCTAATAAGGTGTTAGCGCTTGGGCTTTCCTGACTGAAACAAGTTTTCCGCAGGCGCGCCAGCGAACCGAAAATCGCTCTATAATCCCTCGCAATGAATCTCTCCCGCGCCATTTCCATTCTCCGCGACGGCGGTCTGGTCGCCTTCCCCACCGAAACGGTTTACGGGTTGGGTGCTGACGCGACCAATGCGGCTGCCGTGCGGCGCATCTTCGCGGCCAAGGGCCGGCCGCCCACCAATCCGCTCATCGTGCATGTCGCCGATGAAAAAATCGCCCGCCGATATGCGGGAAACTGGCCGCAAGCCGCCGCTCGGCTGGCCGCGAAGTTTTGGCCTGGGCCGCTGACGCTCGTCGTGCCGCGGGCCGTTTCCCTGGCGCCGGAAGTCAGCGCCGGCCGCGATACGGTCGGCCTGCGCGCCCCCGATCATCCGCTTGCCTTGCAGCTATTACGCGAGTTTGACGGGCCGATCGCCGCCCCAAGCGCCAATCGTTCCACGCGAATCAGTCCCACGCGCGCCGAGCATGTGCGCGAGGAACTCGGCGACGCCGTCGATCTCATTCTCGACGGCGGCCCCTGCCGGGTCGGAATCGAGTCGACGGTCCTGGACCTGAGCGGCGACGCTCCGGTGATTCTCCGGCAGGGAGCCATCATGCAGAATCAGATCGAGGCGGAGATCGGTCCGGTGAAGCTGTTTGCCGGCTCGGTGGACCCAGCCATCGCCGCCGCCAGCCCCGGCCAGCACGCGATTCATTATGCCCCGCGTGCGCGTGCGTATCGTTTCGATTCCACGAGCCGCCCGGCGTTGGCGCAAATGCTGGAAACGAATCGCGCACGGTCCGCCGATTCGCGCGCCCTGGTTTATCTTGAATCCTCGACCGCCGCTCCCGCGATTCTTGCGGCAGTGACATTCGCCGCCGTCGTGCAAATGCCCGCCGATTCCACAGCATATGCCCAGCGGATTTACCAGGCCCTGCGCGAGGTAGACCAGCCCGGCGTCGATACGATTTTCGTGGAGATGCCCCCCGACGAGCCAGCCTGGGCGGCGGTGCGCGATCGGCTGTCCCGCGCGACCACTCCGCTACCCTGATATGAGGGCGATGCCCGTCAGCTTCGGCCCATCGAACACGCTCTCATACAGTTTCTTTGCGTCCTCGGCGCGGCTCCTTCCTCTGCAGCTATCACGAACTGGGCACCGAAACCGACATTTCCCTAAATACTCAAACTGAGCGGTTTTTGGCGTCCGGCGATGAAAAACATGCGCGATTTACCGGGAATTTTGCAACCTCAACGTGACACGGGCGTCCCGCCCGTGCTGGCGGTGTGACGAGTTCAAGAACTACTGGCAGCGATAATTCTCAGCATTTTCCCGTCGCCAGCACGGCCGAGACGGCCGTGTCACGATGACCGCCTTTAAGAACCGCTCAGATTGAGTAAATAAATGTCCCAGTTCGCAGGGTTGGCTGCGGATCGTCTTTTCTGAATCTACCCGCCATTCTCGCGGCGCAAGATGTCGAGCCTGGCCTTGATGCGGGCGTGGGCGCGCTTGGTTTGGGTGACGATCAACTGGCCCTGCAGTTCCCGCAGGTTGCCGATCGTCCCGCCGTTGTCGCGCCAACTGTCGGGGTCGATGCGGGTTTCGATGGCCTGCTCAATCGCGTCGACGGCGTCCTGGCGCGTCATCCCGTGTGGAATTCGCACGTCGCGCAGGTCGTAGACGCGGGTGCAGACCGTCGCCCGGTCGAAATCCTCCTCGGTCGATATCGCAATCGTGTTGTCTTCCAACTGATATCGCACACGGGAATTTCCGGTCGACCCAGCCGCGATCACCGCGCGCAAGGCGCCGGCGAGCGTTTCCCGATGAATGCTGAGGGTGATCGGCGCGTCCCTCTCGATTCCGGCCGTCTCCAGCACATCCCACTTCACGGCGATGACCTGGCCGCTTGCTTGTTCGATTCTTGCAAGACACGTTGCCAACGGAACGGAGATGAATTCAAGATCGGGAAGCTGCTGATCCATCGCCAGGTCGACCCGTGGCGGGACATGAATTCCCGCCGCCCGGCAGCGCGCCGCCAGCTTTTCGCTTTGAATCGCCAGCAGCGCGATTTCCCCGCCCTGGCGATCGAGGATCGCCCGGCGGCGGGTGTTTTGCTTTTTGGCGTCGATGTCATCGAGGAAGGTTTCAATCGCCGCGAGATTGGCGGCGCTTTGCGTGATGGTCAGTTTCGTGCCGGAAAACTGCATCTTTCCGATGCTGCCGCCGGCGTCCAGCCAGGTGTCGGTTGCGACGTTTTCGCTGATGAGGCGCGCGATCATGTCCTGCGCATCTGCCAGGCTGCGGTCGGGCGGCAGAAGGGGGGCGACATCGTAGGTGCGTGTCAGCACATGTGCCGCGACTATTTCCGCGGTCGTCACCTTCAGCGTGTCGTTCTCGATAAAAAAATCCAACGGCACCGACCCGCCGCCGGCCGCCGCCCCCAGAATCCCCTTCAACATTTCAGGGGCGGTCGCCTTCATGGAATCGAGCGTCAGCGGCCGGCGCGAGCTGATGCCGGCATCGCGCAAGCGCTTCCAGTCAACCGAAATGCCCACGCCTGACGCATCCGCCAGGTCCTTGATGGCGTCCTGGAACCGGATGTTTTCCGCATGCATTGGAGGCAGAACGCGAGCCATTCTCTGCTCGAACGAAAGCTGCCGCACCCACGGCTCGGCGGCCAATCCGTTGCGAACCAGAATGCGTTCCAATCGCGCGGCGTACGCGGTCATGTTTTCAATTTCCGCCGAGCGGCCATCGATCCGATCCTGCAACGCGACTGTTTCGGCGCTCTTCTCCGCCGGCAGCGGCTCGGCATGAAGCGTGCTGGCGGCGACGCTTGCGACGAAGAGGAGGGCAAGAATCTTTAACATCGCGCAACCTCCGGCTCAGGCGGAAAATACGTGCCGACCCGTATCACGGGCGTCTCGCCCGTGTCGTTTCTTAGAGCGTTTCTCAGGTTGGTGGCGCGTTTACGCGACGTCATCCTGAGGTATTCCGAAGGATCTAGCCGGTTCGCGAAGGCGAGCCAGATCCTTCGGAGTACCTCAGGATGACGATTGCCCGCTCGATCAAGGCCGAATAACGCTCTTGTTCTCCAGAAGAGAGGGCTCGTTCGAACCAGACACGGGCGAGACGCCCGTGATACGGGAACAAAACCTCCCGATGCCTCATTCCACATTCAATCCCGCAAGATAATCGGCCAACTGCTTTTCCGTGGCGTGAATCGTTGCCTGCATGTCGGCAATGTTCTTTTGGGCCTGCTCGATGCCGGTTTCGCGCTCGTCGATCTTTTTCATGAGCCGTTTGTAGTAGTCCGATTCGGCGGCGACTGCCTTCAGGTTTTCGCGGATCCGCGCCTGGTCGGCGGAAAATTCGTCCATCTGATGGTGCATTTCGGCCAGACGCGCCTGTTGGCCAGCGATCTGGTTCTTGATATCCACGGCCTTGGCCAGCGCATCGCGCACCTTTTGCGGAATGGCGTTGTCCTTCAGATATGCCGACAAATCCGCCGACGCCAGCGGCAGGATCTGCACCAGAGCGTCCTGCACGTGTTCCTGGGCGACGGTCAGTTTTGCAACCTTGTGCGCGGGAATCACCCGGCGGAAACGGTACAGATCAGCGGTGGTTTCCTCGGCTTTTTCCGGCTTCACCAGCTGGAAACCCGCCATCCTCGGCTGTTCGATCACCAAAACCCGCGTCTCGTCGGATTTGTTATCGGCCAGGTATCCCTGCGTCGAGGCTTTGCGCGAAGTCACCGTCATGACGCCCTTGGCGATCTTGGCCGTCACCGTGTTCGATTCCTCCTTCGCGTCGACCAGCTCGATTTGCAATTGCTGGTCGATGCCGAAGCTGATCAGCCGCTCCTGGCCCGGCGGAAGATCTTCCAGCCGGGCATCGCCGGCGTAGCTGCCGTGGTCAAGCACGGTGACCGGTCCCTGGAGCAGATATTTTCCGGTGTTGTTCTTCACCCGCGCGCCGAGCAGCGGATGTTCCAGAAGCACGCCGGCGTTGAAGATGGAAACGCGCTCGGCATCGATGTCGTCAGTCACGATCGGGATCATGGCCGAGGTCTGGCGGGCCAGGGACACGTTGTTAACGCGGTACTTGAACAACTCCCCGACGCGCGCCGCGGTGGCGGCGGAAATGATGGATGCGGTGGGATCGATCGGATTTTGCTGCTGTCCCTGCTGCTGCTGATTCGCCATTCTGGAGGGAGCGCCGCCGAAAAGGCTGTTGCCGCCGCCGCCGCCGCCCGCGCCGATACCGCCTCCTCCCTGTGGCTGTTGATTTTGGCCGGAGGTGTTGAGTCCGAAATCCGGCGCATCGGTCAGGTCGGCGGCGCGGCCGAGCAGGTCCTTTACGTCATATATCCCGCCGCTGTAGGTTTGCGGGCGCAGGCTCGCATAATTATCCGCCTGCACGACCGGGCGCGGAATATATTGCGAATGATACAGGTCCTGGATGAACGAAAGCGGCTGGCCGCTGACCAGGGAAAGCTGAATGTCGTTCCAGTCGTTATCGGTCTGGTTTTCCACGATCGCCCACCCCTGGAGTTTTGCCGCCGGCTGAGCGGCGTCGGCGGCGCCGCCCGCACCAGCCGCCGGCGCGGTGGCCGGCCATCCCGGACGTGGGGCGGCTTTGTTTTCCTCCGGCTTCTTATTATCCGCGGCCTTCTTTTCCTCCGGCGGATTCAGCACCAGCCGATAGCTCGTTTTCCAGATTGGCGTTTCCACCAGATAGCCGATGCGAATGCGCCGTTCGCCCTTGCCGTTGAAATGGAGGGTGACGGGTTTCTTGTCCTGATCGCGCGATTTGGCCACAGCGCCCAGGGCGTCATCCAGTTCCTTCTGCAATGCCGGGTCATCCAACTCCATCGAATCAATCGAGTCGAGGTTGACCGATCGAAACAGCCGGCCAACTTTTAGATTGAGCTTGACGGTTTCGACGACGGCTTTGTCGCCATTAGCCTGGAGCTTTTTCTCAACGCCGAGAATGATGCCGGTCATCTTCTGGCTCCCGACCGGGGTGACGGTTATTTTCGCGCCGCGAAGCTGATTGAGCAGGTCGGCCATATCCGGATTGGCGGTGATATCCACCTGAAAGCTCTTAAGCGTATGCGCCAGCGGAGCAAGGCCGGGATAGCTGACGGTGCCCACCGTTCCGCCGTCCATATCCTGAAGAAGGAGGCTTTTGAGGATGTCGTTGATTTGATCGGTCTTGAAGCGCAGCTCGGTGGTGGCGTCGCCACTCACCTTGCCGCGGTGCTCGAAATATCCCACGCCGCTGCTGAAGAGCACCACTTGTTTAACCGGAACGTCAGCCTTTGCCGCCGCCGTCGCGGGAGCCGGGTCGTGGCCGGCTTGTGTGGCTTGCGCGGGCGGCGCAGCCTGTTGAACCTGCCCAAAGGTGGATGACGCAAAAAGACCGCTTGCCGCGAGCAAAGCCGCGGAATAAATCGCCAGGCGCGTGCCCATGTTGTCCTCCAGTGGTGAAGAAAGAATCGGCGGCGGACAGCCCCCTGCCCGTCGCCGTGGGAAACGATACCCGCCTGCCCTGCAATGGGGAAGCGGATGGGTGTTGAAGGGGGGGTGTGGGTTTGGCCGTCTATTTTGGCAATCGGTTGCCGAATGTAGGGTGGGCGTACTCGCCCACCATTTGCCACGCGCGAAAGATGGTGGGCGAGTACGCCCACCCTACGGGTTGCCAGGAAAGACGGCCACACCCGCGAGGCGCTCGATTTTGGCAAACGGTCGAGATTAGCGCCGGAGCAGACAATTCAAAATCTGTGGAACAGCGTGGGGAACTTCAGTTTCGTCACGTCCTTGTCGAACGCCCGCAGCCGGTCCAGGGCAGCTTCGAAAGCCTGCGGAATGGCGCCGGTGACGGCTTGGCCGGGAGCCTGGCCGGCGGCGGCGGAGGGATGAAGCGGCGCATCATCGCGCGGGGTCGCGCGATTTAACACGGCGCTGACGCTGCCTACCTCTGTACGGGCGTCAACCTCGTTGGAATATGTCCCGGCGTTGAACAATTCGCCGAGGAATTTCAGGATCGACGTGTGATCGAGCGGGCCGTTGTAAACCTGGCCGGGGTCGACCCAGGGCGAGACGATGATGCCCGGGACGCGAACGCCGCTGGTGGTGAATGCAGGATATGGGTCGCCAGGCACCGCGGTTTTGACGGCGATGGGCGAAACGTGGTCGAAGAACCCGCCATGCTCGTCGTAGGTGATGATCATAACGGTGTTCTTCCACCGGTCGGGATTGGAAATGGCGGTTGAGTAAACCTCGGCCAGAAATTGCTGGCCATTGCTGACCGGCGATGGGGCGTGGTCATCGGTCGGCGGCAAAACGTGCGGCGCATCGGTGTAACGCGGCTCGATGAAAATCACCTGCGGGCAATCCTCGTCCGCCTCGTTTTGAATGTCATCGGCAAAACGGGACAGTTCCCGGAAGTTGTAGTCCATCAGCAAATATGGCATCCAGGAAGCCATCAGCGCGAAGAACGGCAGGCCCTGATGATAGACCCGCCATTTGATATCTTTGCCCTCCAGCCAGTCGTAAACCAGGGATTGCTCGGGCAGCACTTTGACGTTGTCGTCGATCAGCGTTGTGCCGCTCATGGCCATCAGGCGGTTGGGCTGCGTGCTGGCGGGAATTGCGGAGAACCAATGGTCGCAAATGGCAAACTGCTGGGCGAAAAAGTGCGTGGTGGGCAGATCGTCGGCGTTGAAATAGCCCATCACAACCGGGTTGCCGCTGACCGGATCCGCCGTGGCGCAACTGTTGACAAACCCGGTCATCGGCCCGTCAAGCTGGGTGGCGATGTCCGCGCGATCGTGAGGCGGATCACCGGGAAGAGGCTGGTTGGGCCGCGAAAGATGGAACGGCTGATAGCCTTTTCCATCGTGTACGTTGGCGAACTGCGCCAGCCACGCGGGATCAGTCCTAAGACCGTCCACATTGCCCCGACTCCAGGGCGGCAGGCTGAGATAACCGAGCATGTGGTCGAAGGAGCGGTTTTCCATCATGACGATGATGACGGTTTTGATGTTGGCAAGGTCGGTGGGCATGGTGCAATTCCTTTAGCGTGTTGCTTCGTCTTAGCTCGGACGTAACCTTAAACCTCCCCACAATTCGGTTAGTGAACGCCAGGACGCCAAGGGCTCCAAGGAAAGCCGCCAAGAATACAATGGGCTTTCCCTTCTTTCCGAACTTGGCGTTCTTGGCGTCTTGGCGTTCAATCTATGCTGTTAGACTTGCGATTGCAAAGTGTATATTTTACACTAATGGGCTTCTCTCTTCCGCAAATTCGCATACAATCCGTTCATGCGGATCGCACTTGCACAAATCAACTCAACCGTCGGCGACCTGGCCGGAAATGTTCGCAGGATCGTGGATTTCATCGCTCGCGCCAAAGCGGCCGGGGCGCAGCTTGTCGTGTTTCCGGAATTGGCGATTCTGGGATATCCGCCGAAAGACTTGTTGCTTAAGCCGCAGTTTATTGACGACAATCTGCGGGCGCTCAAGGCAGTGACGGCGCGCGTGAGCGGCATTGACGCGATGGTGGGGTATGCGGAAAAGAACGAGGAGCCGGTGGGAAGGCCGCTGCGAAATGCCGTGGCGCTTTTGCGCGAAGGGAAGGTTGTCAGCCGGC
Organism: Tepidisphaeraceae bacterium; assembly: GCA_035695715.1. Classification (GTDB taxonomy): domain Bacteria; phylum Planctomycetota; class Phycisphaerae; order Tepidisphaerales; family Tepidisphaeraceae; genus RYN-428. Next base: position 23,751 of record DASRRM010000194.1, on the reverse strand, counting down.
ATTTTAAGACGCTTTTGCCGACGTATGATGTGTTTGATGAGGGAAGATATTTCGAGCCGGCCCGGCCCGGGGAGCAGGCCAATATCGTCTCCATCGCAAATCGGCGGGTGGGCATCAGCATCTGCGAGGATCTGTGGAACGATGAGAAGATGATTCCGCATCGGCTCTATCACCAGAACCCGATTGCCGATTTGTTTACCGGCGGGGCCGAGGTGATGGTGAACACCAGCGCTTCGCCATTTGTGGTGGGCAAGCACGATTTTCGGCTGAAGCTTTTTTCGTCGCAGGTGAAGCAGTTTGGCAAGCCGCTGGTGTACGTGAACCAGGTTGGCGGGAATGACGAGCTGGTGTTTGACGGAAACAGCGTGGTGTTGGATGCCGATGGAAGCGTGCTGGCGCAGGCGAAGGATTTTGCGGAGGATTTGCTGATCGTAGACCTGCCGGCGGCGCGGGCGAATTCCGGCGAGCCGGTGCGGACGGCAACATCGGCGCAGGTTCAGCAGGTGGCAGAGCAGACGCTCGGGGCAAAGGCCGATCAGTCCTCGCCCGCCGCCATCGAGTCGATCTACAAAGCGCTGGTTTTGGGTCTGCGGGATTACGTCGGCAAATGCGGGTTTAAGAGCGTGGTGCTGGGCCTTTCCGGCGGAATCGATTCGGCGCTCACGGCGGCGCTGGCAGTCGCTGCATTCGGGAAGGAAAAGGTCGTCGGCATCGCGATGCCGAGCCGCTTTAGCTCGGATCATTCGGTGACGGACGCGAAAATCCTCGCCGAAAACCTCGGCATCGAGTTTCAAATCATCCCGATTCAACCGGCTCATCAGGCGTACGAAAAAATGCTCGCCCCGGCGTTCGCCGGGCGGGCCGAAGATGTAGCCGAGGAAAACCTCCAGGCGCGCATCCGCGGCGCGATCCTCATGGCGTTTTCGAATAAGTTCAACCACCTGCTGCTGACCACCGGAAACAAAAGCGAGCTGGCCGTCGGCTATTGCACGCTTTATGGGGACATGTGCGGCGGATTAGCCGTCATCAGCGATGTGCCCAAGACCATCGTCTACAAGGTGAGCGAGTTTATCAATCAGCAGGCCGGCCGCGAGCTCATTCCGCGCAACACGATCACCAAGCCGCCGTCGGCCGAGCTGCGGCCGAACCAGACCGACCAGGATTCCCTGCCGCCGTATGAGATTCTCGACGCGATTCTGCACCGGTATGTGGAGGAGGAAAAAGGCGTTTGCGAGATCATCGCCGACGGATATGAACCCGCGACGGTGATGCGCGTGGTGAAGCTGATCGACCGCAGCGAATACAAGCGCCGCCAGGCCGCCCCGGGATTGAAGGTGACCAGCCGGGCATTTGGCTTCGGCCGGCGGATGCCGATCGCGCAGGGATATGACCAAACGCCGCCAAAGCATGGCGAGCCAGCGCCTCAGGAGGCGTGAAGCGGCGTGGAATTGGCGGAATTTTGCTCGCCGCATTCGGGGCAGCGCTCCGGGCTGCCGCGTAGATCGTAGCCGCAGCCGGGGCAGCGGTTGTTGCGGCGCCGATGAGTGCGGACAAGCGATCTTCGCGTAAGACTGAACAGCCTCGTGAACGGCAGCGCGCCGGTTAAAATCGCGAGAAGCGGAAAACGGATCCGGAAGAGGGACAGATGCACGCGGGTGATAGCGGCGCCCGCGATACGATCGGGATGAATAATATTCCCCGGTGGGATGTTCAACGTGCCGGCCATGCCGCTTCCGACATAGAGTCCCAGGAACCCAATGTCGGAATACTCGCCTCTAATTGGATCGGTTCTCCGCGGGCCAAGTCCGATTTCCTCCTGCGCGATCGCATCCATTAACTGCTGCTTTGCTAATGGCACGTCGTCGTGGAGGTCTTTCAATATTTTGCCGTCTCGCTCCAGTATGAGAAAGTGAGCTTCTTCGAAGGTGTCTCGCTCATATTCGAGCATTCGGATTTTCGCGGTGTCGGCGAAGAACTCTGGCGCCCTCACTCCCCATCCGGTTAACATTTTTAGCCGGGGCGTCTCCGCCGCGGCCCCCATGATGGATATGCCATCGTCGAAGTTGATCTCGACCAGCTTTCCTGTTTGGGTCGTCCATGCGACCGCATCGCGCGTGCTGCGCGAGCGATATTTCATCACCGTCGTGCCTGTGAAAAGCAAGGCGGAAATCACCATGATCGTGGACCAGACCCGGCGAAGCATAAACCGATTCTACCAGGCGGCAGTTTATTTGTGATGGAGCGCGATTCGTGTAGGGTCCGCACTGCGGACCATTACGTTTGAGACGGAAAAGACGGTCCGCAGTGCGGCCCCTACGAAGATTCGCAGCGCCGAATCGTGCAGGATCATTTAACACACCGCCGTTCACTTGTGATGGAGATGATGCCGCACGACCACGACATAGAGAATGAGCGCCAACGCATTAACGAGCGTCACCATGCCCACCTTTCCGATGGCGTTCAGCAAGCCGTCGGGGATGGCGTCGAAGGGGCTGAGGATCAAATCGAGAATTCGCGTCAGCAACGACGGCGGGCGGATGTCGTCGGCGGGATCGAGTTGCAGAATCGCGGATTTCAGCTCGGGGGCGCTGGCCGCTTCGGTTGCCGCAGGCTCGGTTGCGGGCGCGGCCGGCTGCGGCGCAGCAGGGGGTGCGGCTTGGGCATCGACCGCCGGCGCGGGTGATTCGGAAGCAACCGCGCTCGGCTCGGCGGGCGGCGGGGGCGCAGGTTCGCTGCTTTTTTCTTCGGCGACGGCGGCGAAGGGTTCGACCGGCTCCGCAGCCGCGGCGCTGGCGGGAGGATCTTCGGTTATCGCAGCAACGACCGGCTCGGCCGGGTCGGCCGGGGGCGGGGGCTTGGGGGCGGGGGCGATTTTCGGGGGTGCATCGGTCTCGGCCTCGGCCAGCAGGCGATCGATCTCGTCGCCCGCCAGTTGCGCCAGCATGTCGTCAGCGCCGAGGGGCGGCGGCGGGGCGCTGGCGGGCATTGCTGAATCAGTCGAGTCCACCTCGTCTTATCGGACTGCCTTCGGCAACACCTTACCAGCAGTTGCGGGTTTTCCTTGAAGAGTTGCCAGCCCATAATCGGCGGCTGATAATCCCCGCCGTGCCGCGGCGAATTCATGTTCCCATCCTCGGTGTCGGCGAGCTTCTGCTGGATAAAAGAGAGGCCCATCACGCCCGCGACGTGCTTCGCCTGCCCAGCGGATCGCCCGTCGACGTTTTCGACGACGCCGGCGCGACCGCCTCCGGCATTTTGCAACATTTCGCCAACGGCGATTCGGCCGTACAGATCGCGAAGCTCGTTCCGCCTTCGGGAATCACGGCCCTGCAATGGACGATTGCCGCCGCCGTGCCCAAGGGCGACCGAGCCGACTGGATGGTGGAAAAGCTGAGCGAGCTGGGCGCGACGGCGTTCATTCCATTGGCCGCGGCGCGAAGCGTGGTGTTGCCGGCCGGGAAGAATAGATGGGAGCGGTGGAATCGAATTGCGACCGAAGCCGCCAAACAATCGCGGCGGGCGGGAGTGATGCGGATCGGGGAATTGACGGCGGTGGAGACGGCGGTGAAGGAATGGACGATGGCGCAATCAGCCAGGCAGCGGAGAGAAGTCGCGCCATCGCCGGTAGCTGACGCCGCCTGGGTGTTGACAACGGAATTGCCGGGCGCGATGTCGATTGGCGATGCCGCGTCGAATCTGAAATCAATCTGCTCGCTCAGCATGTTCATCGGCCCGGAGGGAGGCTGGACGAATGAAGAGCTGGCGGCGTTTGCCGACGCCGGGGTGAGGGCCGTCCGCCTGGGCGCATCAATCCTGCGAATTGAGACAGCAGCCATTGCCGCCGCCGCGGTGGTGTCGGCGCTGGCACGGTAATGTATTGGCTTGACGAATACACCCGCCGCCGCGACGATCCGCCTGCATCGGTTATTTAAACTAAGGGTATTCACTTGGGCAATAATTTCTCTCCTTATTCACCTCCTGGCCAGCCTCCGGGTCCGGGGTATTTTTCTGCGCCGCCGGACTTCCTCGCCCCGGCGCGCTATGCGGCAATTCTCCTGATCATCGTCGGCGCGCTGATGACGTTGTTCGCGGTAATTCTCGGGGCGGCGATGATGCGCGTGTCGCCGGCCGAGTTTCAGCAAATGATCGACACCAGCCCATTCTTGAAGGATAAAAGCCAGTTGCCGCCGGGCATCCCGCTGGCGCAGTTGGCGAGAAACGTCTACAACGGCATTTCGATAGCGGGAATCGCCATCGGGCCATTGCTGCTTATTATGGGAGTGCTGGTTCGTAGCGGTCGGCGTGTGCCGGTGGTGTTGACGATCGTAGTCTGCGGCACGGTGATCACCTGCGAGTTGCTTTCGGGGCTGCTGGGTTGTGCGGGAAGTTACTACCTTGCTTTTGGCGCCTGCGCCGGATTCATCCCATCGATATTGGTGGGAATTGCGTTGGGGTGGTTGCTGAAGGTATTGAAAGCACTGCCGCGAATTCAGGCCGCACAGCAGCAATGGCAGGCGAATTTCGCGGCGTCGCAGCAGCAACAGTCGCGGCACCAGATGACGCCGACGTACCCTTCGCCGCAGAATCCTGGGGGATATTCTCCACCGGCTGGATCGGCGCAACCGAATTTTCCGCAGGGCAATCCGCAGACATATTCCCCACCTTCGATTGGTTATGGCGCGATGCCACCGGTGCAACAGCCTCCGGCGCAAGGCGGGCCGCCGGTGCGGCACCCGCCGTTACCGCCGGATCAGGGATCGGGGAATCCTCCGGGGCAGGGATAGTCGTCGGGATCGGGGTGGATCGGGGTGCTTACCGGTGGAACATCGCAGCGCGAGGAGTCGGGGTTGAACCCATCGTGCAAGCACGATGGGCGTTATATGGTTCGGTCCGATTTATGGGATAAAGGCGAGGCGCTCCAAACGGATTTCCGTCCAATCCTGCTTGAACGTGGTTGGGATTTCGCATGTTTTTTAGAAGCTCACCCCGCAGCATTTCGGTGGTTGCTCGCGATCATCCTATACTCAATTTCCGCGCGAAATAATCCTGCTTCATCGCCTTCTTCGCCAGCGCCAGCGTTTCCTCGGCAACCGCGTTCGCCCGCGCCGTGCCGGCACGCAAAATGTCAATCACCTCATCCGGGCGATCGGCGTATTGCTTGCGCCTGGTGCGGATCGGCTCAAGGAACGCGTTTAGAATCTCGATCAGCCTTTTCTTGATCGCGACATCGCCGACTTTTCCGTTCTTGTACATGTCGCGATGCTCGTCCACCCACGCCGCGTCGGTGTTGAAGGTTTCGTGGAACGCCCAGAGCGGATTTTTTTCCGGATCGGTTTCGCCGGGATCGCTCACGCGAATCCGCTTTGGATCGGTGTACATCCCCATGATCTTTGTCTTTACCGCGTCGGCATCGTCGCTCAGGAACAGCGCATTGTTCAGCGACTTGCTCATTTTCAAAAGCTTGCCTTCGGGTCCGGGCGCGCCAAGGCCCACCAGCCGTTTCACCCGGCCCAGCTTGGGCTCGATGATGGGGAAAAGCCCGCCGGCCTTGACGTAATCCTTGTCCTGCGAATGCGGATCGACGCTGCAGTAAAGCTGGTCAAACTTCCGCGCCACCTCGCGCGTCAGCTCCAAATGCGGCAACTGATCTTCCCCCACCGGCACCAACTGCGGCCGAAACGCCAGGATGTCGGCACATTGCCCCACGGCATACATCGGAAAGCCAAACGGATATTTATCCCCCAGATCCTTATCCTTGATTTCCTGCGTCAGCGTGGGATTGCGCATCACCCGGTTAAACGGGATGAGCATCGCGAAGAAAAAGGTCAGCTCGTCGATCGCTGGCACTTCGCTCTGGATGAACATTGCGCTTTTGGCCGGGTCGATGCCAACCGCCAGCCAGTCGGTGGCGATATCGATGACGCTCTGGCGAATATCGTCCGGCTTATCAGCGCGGGTGGTGAAGGCATGCTTGTTCGCGATGAGGAAAAAGCAATCGTACTGGTCCTGCAGCGCCAGGCGCGTTTCCACGCTGCCGACGTAGTGGCCAAGGTGAAGTTTGCCGGTTGGCGTATCGCCGGTGAGAATGCGCGGTTTGGGAGTGCTCATGGGCAAGGGGGTTTTCGATGGTTTGGCAGTGGTTGTCAATAGGCGGCTTCGGTAAGCTGGATGGGGAAGGAGGGTTCCGGGTGCAGGGTTAGCGACGGCTCGCGCGGTAGCTTTGCGTTCTTTGCGCCTTTGCGGTTAAGCCGCGTTGGGAACGTGGTCTCTGAACCTGAACCTTGAACCTCATCCACCACGCGTGGGCTTCCCGCTGGGAGATCAACATGAACGCCCTGGTCATCGTCGATATTCAAAACGACTTTCTCCCCGGCGGCGCGCTGGCCGTTGCGGAGGGAGATCAGATCGTTCCCATCGTCAATGGCTTGATGGACCGATTCGATCTTGTCGTCGCTACGCAGGATTGGCATCCGGCCGACCATGGCAGCTTTGCCGCGAATCATCCGGGGAAGAAGCCGTTTGAGATGATTGAGTTGGACGGCTTGCCGCAGGTGCTTTGGCCGGTGCATTGCGTGCAAAATACCCACGGGGCGAATTTTGCATCGGACCTGGACACTGGCAAAATCAAGCACATTTTCCGCAAGGGGGAGAATCCGAAGATCGACAGCTACAGCGGCTTTTTCGATAACGGCCATCGCCGATCCACCGGCCTGGGCGAGTTCCTTAAGCAGGCCGGGGCAAACAATGTTTTTGTCTGCGGGCTGGCAACCGACTATTGCGTGAAATTCACCGCCCTCGATGCGCGCTCGACCGGTTTCCGCACGCACCTGATCGCCGATGCCTGCCGGGGCGTGAACCTTAAGAGCGGCGATGTTGAAGCAGCGATTGCAGAGATGAAAGCCGCGGGCATTTTCATCATGCAGGGAGCCTCCGACGCCGCCCAGGCATTGCCACAAACCAGACCCACGCCATAAAGACAAGCTGAAACGGCAGCCGGGCCCAATACACCCAATCCGGAATGCCGAGGTATCCAAATCGCCGCGGATGCGTCGCCATGAAAAGATTGGCTGGGAAGACCGCAATGAGGAGGGCGATCAATCCGATTCCAGCCGAGCGGCGCAATTTGGGGATGAGCAATCCCACCCCGCCGGCAATTTCGGCCACGCCGCTGATTTGCACGAGCAGACGGGGCGATGGGTATCCGGGCGGAATAATCTGCTCGTAAGTCCTGGGGACGCGAAAATGATTCGCCCCGGCGGCGACAAAGCCAATCGCCGCGAGCACCCGCAGCGCAAACCGCCATTTATCTTTTGGGGTCATGTGGAGATTTTCCTGAGCTCATTTCGCCGCGCTTCGTTTTGCGCGAAGGCGAACGACCTGATTCTCGCCGACTCTCATGGTGGTGTGGCATTCGTTTAAAATCCAGCGAAGGCGCTGTGTATTGCTCAGGGTAACCCAGCGGCGGCGGGCGATGGACGGCTCGATGCGTGTGGACTTGAGGCGGTCGATGGTGCGATCGATGGTGTCACGCGATACCGATTTTGCCAAACCTTCATCGAGCAGGTGGAATACGATCGCGCGCACCGCGGAAGCCGCGTCGAATCGCAAAACCGCGTCCTGGCGCGTGGACAAGTCCGGCTCATACTCGGCGACGTCGAATATATGCTGCTGCACCATACCGCAAACCTCCGTGGAGGTATGACAGCAAGATGCGGGCCAGAGAATATGGTTGGGACGGACCTATTTTGCCGGTTGCGTCGCCGGTATTTCATCAGGATTCAACGTCCGGATGCGAATCTGGCGAAGGGCGGCGGTGGTTTGATAGGACGAAATGCCAAACGGCTTGCTTGCCTCCACCTCAACCCGTGTCGAAATCTTGCGGCCGGTGGTGGCCACATCAACCACCTTTTCATTATCGATCCAGGCCATGAGCCGATCGGGAAGGATTCGCATGCGGATGGTGTACCATTTATCTTTGTCAAATTTTCGCGACAGGCGCGTTTCGTTGCGATTGGCGTCCTTTTCGTCGAGGCTGGAGATGCCGACGATGGTTCCACCCCATCCGCCGCAGATGAGGGAGGCGAACGAGTCGTTGACGGGGAAGGTGAGGCCGCAGAAGAAGTCCGAGCCGTTGACTTTTTTGGCCTGCAGTTCGATCTCGTAGTTCATCTTGGGCACTTCGCCGCTGTAGGTGATGCCGGTGAGGGCCTCGCCGAAGGGGAGGACGATGTTTCCATCCTCGACTTCCGGCGTGCCATGGCCGGCAAAATCTGACACCTGCCATTTGCCCAGCGTCTTGCCGTCAAAGAGACTTTGCCAGTTGGCGGCGGGGGCAGGCTTGGCGGGTGGGTCGCTGGTGGGGGGAGCCTTGGCAGGTGGGTCGGCGGCGGGGGCGCGAAGCGCAATGATGGCAGAAGCCATGAATGCAATGAGGACGACCGGAATCGAAATCCGCAAAAATGAAAGACGCATGTTCACCTCCAGGGCTTTGGAAAGGAGATGATCTCAGCATATCCGATTCGCGGGACCGTGGCGATTGGAAATCAATCGTGTGATTCTGGCGTGCGGGAAAGAGTCGCGAAATCGCAAGCGACCGACGCGCATCACGGCGAGGCGATCCGTCTGCCGCCAACGCCGGGGAGTCGCTTGCGATTTCGCGATTGAACCGCGCGCATGCGGTGAGTTATCCCGCTTTACACTCCAACCTTGACGCCCTTGCGCCTTGATTTTCCCGGCGCGGGTTTAGGCGCTCGCGCCGATTTGTTTTTCGCCTCGGCTTCACCGGCGGCGGGCTTGTGGCTCTTGCGAAACGCGGGGCTGAAATGCGCCGCCAGGTCGAAACCCAGCACCAGCACCCCGGCATTCGACAACGCGCGGGCCGCCGATTCGGATTGCAGCTTGTTCAAGCCGATGCGCATTCCCAGGTCGGCCGGATCAAAGCTTCCGCCAAGATTCACGCGCTTAAGGGCCTCGGCCATCAACCGTTCAGCTTCGTTTGTCATTCCCCGATGTTAACCGAAAGCCGATTGCATTGACAGGCGAAGGGGCGGGGGAAACGATGAATTTTGCAGAAAAATCGAGTATGTGAATTGCGGAAAACAGACCGGAATTTGACGGCGGGGGGGCGGCTGGTTCGAATTGTTTGGGAGCGCATACTTCTTCTCGATCTTGATCCAATTGATCGTGAATGCAGGATATATCGCATCCAGTTACGGATTTTTGCTACAATTCATCCGCGTTCACGCGCTTGTATTTCCCGCCGGTTTCGTCGGCGATTATCTTCAGCAATGCGATGAAATCCGTGTCGGTGTCGTCCTTGCCAACAAAGGCGATCGTGTAGACCTTCACCTTCTTATCCTTGTCGAGCTTGCGAATTATTTTCAGGACGGCCTCGTTATCCGGAAAATCGCCGTCGGTGACGAGGTAAATGACCTGCGGCTCAAGCTTGAACGCGGCTTCGATGCCGGGGATCGGGTTCATCGGACCCAAGGGGGTAAAACCCTCAAAGCGGGATTCGGCCTTGCGCAGGTTTTCGGGTGTCGCTGGCAGCAGTTTCTCGTTGCGCATATCTGAGTCGGTGTCCTGGAAGAAGATAATCCCGAAAAGCTGGTGCGGCGTCAGCACGGGCAGTGCCTTCTCCACCTGATCCCTCAACACCGCCATCTTATTGATCATTGATCCACTCGTGTCGCAAAGGAAGACGAGTCGATCGGCACTATTGAGGTCGTCAAACATCGCCGGTTTCTTCGCCTCCGGCGCTTCGCCCGCGTGCGCTGACTTGGCGGGCGGCTTATCCGAAGCGCTTTGGGGCCGGTCCGCTGGTTGCGTGGCGGCGGGCGGATCTTTAAGGTCTTTCGCATGGACGGTCGTGCCCTTCAGCGGATCATCCTGCGGCAAGTCGTCCGCGAAAACCGCCCTCGCGGCAAACGCCGAGCAAATAACGGAAATTCCCAGCCAAATCGAAAAACTTCGCATCGCTTGCTCCTGCTTCCCCGCGAATGCTTGTGCAGTACCCGCACGACGTCCCGCTTCCGGATTATAACGCCCCGGCGTTCACGCGCCTGAATTTCCCGCCGGTTTCGTCGGCAATCTTTTTCATGAAGTCGTCGAAATCCGCATCGACCATGTTCCCATCCATGAATGCAATCGTGTAGACCTTCACCTTCCTGTCCTTGTCCAGCTCGTGAATCCTTTTCAGGAGGGCCTGGTTATCCGGGAAGCCGTCGCCCAAGAGGTAAATCACATCCGGCTTTTCGCGGAAAGCCTCTTCCAGGCAACACAGGGGATCGGTAGTGCCCCCGGCGGTGACTGTTTCGAGGTAAAGCTTGCATTTTTTCTTCGTCGCGACGGTAGCTTGCGCCGCTTCGCGCCCGAACCATTGGTTTTGAAAGAAGACAACGTTGAATGACTGCTGATCTGAGAGGCTCTCAACGGCCTTTTGCAGTTCGTCCTTCAGGATCGCCGCGGTGTTGATCATTGAGCCGTTCATGTCGTTGAGGAACAGGATGCGGTGAAACTGATCGAGGTCCGCGAAGAGCGGTGATTTGAACGCCGATGGAACTGGTCGCGCGGACTGAGGAACCGGCGGAATAGGTTTGCTGGTTGTGCAACCGGCAAGAAGGAACATCGCGATCAACGGCGATGTGACCCAATAAGTTGAAAAAGGCATGGAACCTCCGGGGTTGCCCCAGAGAATGAACGGTTTAAGCGAGGAAAACTTAGTAAAAGCGAGTCATCAGATGGTCGGGGCAAACCCATCGCCGGAATAGCTAATCAGCAGGCTTTTCTTGAATTGCAAGTTGTCGCCGGCATTTATAGTGCCGTCGCCGTTATAATCGAAGATCGGATTGTAACTCGACAGGCTTGTCTTGAATTTCGCATTATCGCCGGCGTTGACGACCTGGTCGCCGTTGCTGTCGCCGTAGAGGCGATAGAACGTATCGGTTCGGCCGGCGGCCAGCGTCGTCACGCCATCCGATGCCGCCACCACTGCAGCGGGATTAATGATAATACTGTATTGCCCGTTGGCGATCGACCCGCTGTCGGTTCCCGCGCCGCTGAATGTGACGGCCCATTGCGTGCTGGAGCCGCCGGTGGCGGGAGCGATTGCCGTCCACGACAATGTGGGAACGACCCCGTTTTGTGCTGAAGTCAGCGCGATGAAGAATCCATTGCCGCCAATAGTCACCGACGTGCTGAACGTGTAGACGATGCTGTCCACCATCGAGCGCTGTGCGCCTTCCATGGCGGCATCGGCGCCGCTGGGGGTGTAACCCGTTCCGTTGATCACCGGACTGCCGAGCAGCGTCGGGGCGGGGACGACCGTCTGGGTCAGCGCTGCGCTGGTGCTTGTCAAAAAATTGCCATCGCCGCTGTAGATGGCGGTGATGGAATGGGTGCCGGCAGCCAGGGCGGAGGTCGTGTATGCGGCCGAGCCATTGACGACGGAGACCGGACTGCCCAGGGCGGCGTTGCCGTCCATGAATTGCACGGATCCGGTTTCGCCGGTGAGGGTGGAGGAGATCGTTGCGGTCAGCGTTACGGATTTACCGAAAGCCACCGATGCATTGGAGGTGGTGACTGCAGTCGAAGTGGAAGTTCCGGGATTGACCTCGACAGCGCCGATGTCCACTTCGACGTTATAGACGCGTGGCAGGCCGCGCTGGTCGGTCGTTACGCCGGCAGGGATGTAGGCGTTAAATCCGGCGTTGATCACCGGGCTGCCGACGGTTGGCAGCATGGTTTGGGTCGGTCCGCCGTTATTTGCCAGCGCGGCGAGATTCGGATTCACGCCCTTTAGATCGAGGGCGTTCCACCCCGAGCTGCCGGAGATGTTGCCGATGTCGTTATAGCCAAGAGAATCGAAGGGGTTGCCCGATGCGTCGCCGGTGGTTGCGTTATTCGCGATAATGCTGTTTTCGATGACGACGGCGGTGGATGAGCCGCTGCCATTGTTAATTCCCACGGCGTCGATGTTGCTTGCCACCGTACAGTCGGCCATGGAGAGCGAACCGTAGGTATGAAGGATGCTGCCGTTGTCAGCCTCGTTTGCGGAGAACGTGTCATTGATCAGGGTTGCATTTGACCTCGAATCCATCGCGGCGCCGTCGGCGCCCCAAACGCCCGGCCAACTCGTGGCGACATTGCCGGTGAAGGTGTCGCCGATGAGGGTGATGGTGCCATAATTATTGTCGACGCCGCCGCCGACAAAGGCCGAGTTGGCGGAAATGGTGTCGTTGGTCAGGGTAGCCGTCGAGTTGTTCAGCAGCCCGCCGCCGTCGCGTAAGAAGCCAAAGCCGCTGTTGGAGATCGTTGAATTTTGCAGATTCAGGATGCCTGAGTTGACGATGGCGCTGGTATTGGCATCGGTTGCCGTCAGATTGGAAATGTTGACGGTTCCGGAGTCGATCTCGAATACGCCGCTTAAGTTGCCCGCGTTAAGTGTCACACCCGCCGCCGGTCCCGTGATCGTGATCGCCTCCAGTGAGTTGTTGAGGTCGAGCAGATCGCCGTTCATCTGGATCGTCTGGGCCGTGGCAAATACGGTGGGATCGAAAGTGATCGTTGTGGGCGATCCGTTTGCGTCGGCCGTCGCGATGGCGCTGCGAAGACTGGTTAGCCCCGAATCTTGCGGAAATATTGCATCAACCGGCGTATTTACAACGATGGATGTCAACAGTTGCCGCGGCTCCAGCGCATCAACACATGCGACGCGATGGACCCGGCGATCGCGTTTTTGAGTTTCCGTCGCAGCAGATTCAGCGCCGGCCGCTTTTTTGATCGCGTCAATGACCGACCCCACACCACGGCGTGATTTCATGTCTGGCTCCCATTGAATGTCCCGGCAAATCCCACCCAAGCGGCTCGAAGAACAGGCAAGCTGTTCTTCGTTGATCAAGATGGAAATCTGATGCTCCCTGGTGGCTTCGGCCTTAATGCACCCTCGCCGGATAGGTTTTGGATGTTATCAAGGGTTCTGAAATCCGTCAATCGATCGCAGAGAAGCGCCGTCAGATGGTCGGGACAAACCCATCGTTGGAATAGTTGATCAGCAGGCTTTTCTTGAATTGCAAGTTGTCGCCGGCATTGATTGTCCCGTCGCCATTAAAATCGAAGGCGGGATTGTAAGTGGACAGGCTTGTCTTGAATTTCGCGTTATCGCCGGCGTTGACGACGCGGTCGCCGTTGATGTCGCCGTACAGGCGGTAGAACGTGTCGGTTCGGCCCGCGGAAATGGGCGTGATGCCATCGGAAGCTGACAGCACGAACGCAGGATTGATCGTGATGCTGTATTCGCCATTGGCGAGCGATCCCAGTGTCCCGGGCGCGGCGCCGGTGAGCGTGACGGCCCATTGCGTATTGCCGGTCCCGGCAACGGGCGTTGCCGTGAGCGACGTCGGGGCGACGCCGGGGTTGGCGCCGGTGCCGACAACCGTAAAGGCCTGGTTGGCATTGGCGATCGTGACGGCGGCGCTGAAGGTGTACACGACATCCTCCACCATCGACCGCTGCACGCCGCTGCCGCTGAACAAGCCGTTGGGATTGTCCCCGTTGATGACGGGGTTGCCGACGATGCTAATGGTCGGCGTCAGTGCGTTGACGGTGACCTGCATCGAGCCGGCGGCGGTGTAGGTTCCAGCGCCGTCGGTGAGATCCACGCTAATCGTATCCGTGCCGGCGGTTGTGTAAGTGTGATTCAACACGCCCGCGGCGCTCGCGCTTGTCGATGTCCCGTCGCCCCAGTTGACGGTGTACCTGCTGACGGTTTGTGCCGGGTCGTTGGCAGCGCCGACGGTCAGGGCGTAGTTGCTGCCGGTGCCGGCGGTTGGGTTGCCGGAAATGGGGACGGTTGGCCGCGGATTGACCGTGATGGTGAAGACGCTGGCGTTGGAATAGGTGCCGGAGTTGTCGGTGAGGCTGGAGCGGATGGCATCGCTGGCCGGTGCGCCGCTCAGGAAAACGTGGGAAAGCTGCGTCGTGCCCAGCGGCACGTTTTGCACCGCGCTGCCATCGCCCCAGTTGACGCTCAGCGCGCTGACCGTGAAGCCGTTGTCGACCGGCGTGCCGAAGAAGAGCGTGTAGTTGCCGCCGACGTTGGCGTTCAAGACGCCGGTGGTGGAGACGAAGGGATAGGCGTTTACCGTCAGGCCAAGCGTGGCGGCGGTGACGTTGGTGTAGCTCGCGCCGCCGCTGCCGCTGTTGTCGACCAGGTCGACGGTGATCTTCTTCGCCGACGCCGAGCCGCTGTTGGTGTAGACGTGGGTGGGGGCCGGCGTTTCGCTGGTGTAGGTGTTGGATGAGCCGTCGCCCCAGTGAACGATGTAGGAGCTGACGACAAAGCCGGGATCGGTCACCGTGCCAAGGTTCAGCGTGTAGGTTGCACCGGGGTTGGCGTTGGATTTTCCGCTGAGTGCGACGGTGGCGCGGTTGATGCTGACGGCCAGGCTGGCGGCGCTGGCGTGCGTGCCGTTGGCGTCGATGACGTCCACGGAAATTGTCGTTGGCCCGCCGTCGGTGGCGTAGGAATGGGTGATGACCCCGGCAGCGGTTGCCGTCGAGGTGGTGCCGTCGCCCCAGTGAACGAGATACGATGGATTGGTCTGCCCGGCATCGGTAATCGTGCCGAGGGTCAGGTTGTAGGTTGCGCCGACGTTTACATTGGACGCGCCGGAGATCGAAAGCGTCGGTTTGACGACGGTGAAATTGTAGATGTAGGTATCGCCGGGGATTCCATCTTTGTTGCCGTCGAGATGCACGCCGTCGGCGTTGGTGACGCCGTTGGCGATGAGCTGCGCCGAATAATTTCCATCCGGCAGTGCCCCGGCGTATGTCCAGGTTGCCGTCAGCGTCGCGGGGTTCCACGCGAAACCCGCCGCCGGCACCGCCTGGCTTTGCGAATTGCCCAGCACCAGCGACGAGATCGACAAGCTGGCCGACACATCCTGGCTGAAGGTCATTGAAATCGAATGCGGCGGCGCTTTGGTTTGCAGCGATGTGGCCGTCACCACGGGGCCGTCGGAAGAGCTAATTGTCGTCGTTTGATCACCCCCGGCGGATTGGCCGAAGGCGTCAGTTACCAGCCCACCGTGAACCGTCAGGCTGTAGGTTCCATCCGGCAGGCGGTTGTTGTAGGCGCTGGTGGTCCAGTTGACGATCCAGGTTTTGCCGTCGCCGCTGGGATTGCTGACGATCAATGGAACGGTTGCGCCGGTTGAATTCAGCGAGAGGCTCAGATCAGCCGGCGTCACCGTTACCGGCTGCGTGAAGAGCAGCGTGGCGGAAGTAATCGCCACG
The DNA here is from genome assembly GCA_035695715.1 of Tepidisphaeraceae bacterium. GTDB lineage: Bacteria > Planctomycetota > Phycisphaerae > Tepidisphaerales > Tepidisphaeraceae > RYN-428. Next base: position 8,457 of record DASRRM010000194.1, on the reverse strand, counting down.
CGGGCGGCATTCCCATCGTTGAAAAAGACGCGCGATAGAGCCGGGGCCGGCGGCAGAATGGCCGCGCTGATCGCCGCCGTTGGCGCTGATTGGCCCAGCGGGTTGACGGCGATCAATTCGTAATAATAAGTCGTGCCGACCGCGACGGCGTTATCGGTGTAGCTCGTCGCATCGGCCGTCAGTGGAAGGGTCTGCACGCTTTGCGTGAAACCGGCGTCGAGCGCGCGCTCGAGGATGAAGCTGCGCTGATCGCCCGCCGGGTCGGCCCAGGAAAGGCCGATGGAATTTGTCCCGGCGATTGCCGCGAATCCCACCGGCGCGGTGGGCACGGAGGTCACCGGATTGGCGTCGGCGTTTACCGAAACGCCGAAGCTCGCCAGCGGCACTGCACCCACCGAAAGGCCCGCTGTGTCCTGAACCTGCCCGCCAACGACGGATATCACATACGTGCCATAAGGCACTGTCGTCCAGTCGCCGCCGGGGGCCGATACTTGATAGGTTGCCGTCACCGTCGGCCCGCTGGCGGTAGCGCTGATGAGCGTCACTGGCAGGCTCACGCCGCCCGCGCCAGCCACCGTCACACTGTTGCTGGTAATCGAACTGGCGTTGATCGCCACGACATCGGCATACGCCACCGCAAATGTCGGCGTGGGCGTGGAAAGATAATTTGCCGGCGTCACGTCGGCCGGCGGCACCGCCGTCGCCGTCGGCGCGGCCGCCACCACCACATATCCCGCCTGGATATAACCATTGACTGTCGTGGCGAAATAAACCGGGTTCCAGTTTTCCTCATTCTGCGCCCGCGCCCCGGCCACAAACGCCGCCTCGCTGGCCGGCAGGCCTTGCGACGTCATGTACGATTCGATTGTCTCATTCGGATTATTGAACGGCACGGTTGCCGCGATGGCGGTCGGCTCGATATTCGCGACCCAGCTTGCAAACGAGGTCGTTGTGCCGCCGAGGGTAAACCAGCTTGATTGGGCCGTGGTGGACGAGGAATAGGTGTTGCCCGACCAGTCTTCAAAGCGCGGGTCGTAAAGATCGCCATGGTTGACGATTCGGCCGGTGACGTTGTCCTGGAAATTGTTGTTCTTGATCACCACGCCAGTGAGGCCGTCCGAGCCGGTGCTGCCCGGCACGTAGGCATTGCTGATTTGCAGGCCAAAGCCCCAGTCATAGGTGGTGTTGTTCTCGAAGGTGACCGAATTGATGCCGACTTCCTGCTGCGGATTCAAAACGCCGGTACCCGGCTCGAAAATAATGGCCGGCTCGTTGCCGCCCGGCTCGCCGGAGAAAATATTGTTGGAGATGACGGTGTTTCCGCCCGGCGCAAGGTTGCCGATCATCGCGCCGATGCCCCATCCGTTGGCGGCATCAATTCGGGGCTCCATGACCACGTTGCCGGAAACGGTTCCGCTGACGCCGCCCGCGGTGGTCGTTGCGCCGTTGACCAGTCCATAGGCGAATCCGTAGGGGTCCCCGATGAACAGATTGTTCTCGACAATGCCGCCCGCCCGCGCTTGCAGGCCAAAGCTCCCGGCATCGGCAAACACATTGCCGGTCACCACGCAATTCACATTGCTCGAATGCAGATAGCAATCGTGGTTAAAAATCGTCGCTCCGCCGCCGGGAACATCGGCGTTCCAGCCATCGTGATCGAACACATTGTCGGTGATGGTCAAATTGGTGACAGTGTCGGCATACAAGCCCTGCGCATGGCCCGATGTGCTGTAAGCGTCGAGGATTTCATTCCGCCGAACGGTGATATTCGACATCGGCCCCGAGACATCGGTAAAGGTGATGTCATTGATGAAATAACTGAACTGGCAGTCTTCGATGAGGATGTCGCTGCTGCCGCCGGTATCGTAAAAGCCGTAGCTTCCGGTGTCGTTGAAATTGGGGCTGGTGGGGTTGTGGGTGGATGAAGTGAAGCTCACGCCAAGAATATAAACATCGTGAATGGACGAGCCGGTGCGAAAGGCGCTGGTATTGCCGGCATCGATCACCGGCCGCGGCAGAGTGGGATCGCCATAGTTGGTAATCACGATCGGCTGTTGCGAAGAAATCCCCGAATCGCCGAAATAGCTGAAGCTGCCCGCGAAGGTGTCGCCGCGCGCAAAGAGAATCCAGTCCGGCTCGTTGTTGCGAATGAGGCTGTATGCTTTGGCGATGCTGGCGACCGGCGCGCTGGGCGATGTCCCGGCGTTGGCATCCGACCCGGTCGAGCTGCTGACATAAATCAGCCGCGAAACGCCCGGCGTCGGCATCACCTGCGTCCACCCGTTGGCGTCAGTGGCAACGGTAAGCAGCAGGCGGTTTTCCAGCGATTCAATTGCCGAGCGAAGTTTCCGGGCGGCAAGTGATTTCTTCCGGCGAGAATGAATTTTTACAGCCACTGGCAAGGTGCCTTTTCAAAGATGAACGCCTGTCGAACGTGAGGAGCATGTCTTCAAGCTGGAGGCGCGGCAGTGCGACCGTCATGCCTAGAGCGTGTGATTTCTTGGCGTGTCTCATGGTTGGTGGCGCGTTCGCACGACCGTCACCCTGAGGTACTCCTCAGTGCGGCCTGTGGCCGCAACCAAAACACGCACCTACGACGACGCGGGCGAATTTTCCGTATCACGGGCGTCTCGCCCGTGTCCTCTTTGATTTAAGACACGGGCGAGACGCCCGTGATACGGAAAATTAGTCCCGCTTCGTCGTCTGGAGGAAATCTTGCTCAAAAAACAAGAAATCGCGAGATATCTTTTGAAGGATCTTGCCGGTACGCGCGGGCGAGCCAGATCCTTCGGAGTACCTCAGCTCAGGATGACGATTGCCCGCTCGATCAAACTAAAAAACGCTCTAATAGCAACGGCTTACGACGCTTCGCAAACTACCTGTTTTAACCGGGTGATACAACAAAAAACTCGATTGCAAAACGAATTTAAACATCGTTACGGATGCCTTGTCGGGCGGTTCCCGGCATGTCGCTCGATTTCCTGAACCAATGCCTCGGTTGACTCCGGCTCCATTTCCAAAGGCGTCAACTTCAGGAAGTAAAATTGAATCCGCCGAATGGCCTCGGCCGACGGCGATTGTCCCCAATCCGCGACCTCGCGATGATCGAGGCAACTGCCATCTTCCATGGCGTTGGGCGGGGTGAGAATGCCGCAAATCTTGCAGCGCACCATCTTCGTGCGGTTCCCGCCCGGCGGAAATTTCGCCGGATCGTGCATCCGCCTGACCACCAGCTCGCCGCGCGAATCCTTCTCGCAGATTTCCACAAACTGTGCCTCGACCCACGGCTCGCTGGGCGATTTCTGCCGAAGCAACTGGCGCAATCGCCGCTCGTCGGAATTGCTCAGTCCGATTCGTTTGCGTGGTTGGAAGTTGCCGTTGCCGTCGGTTCCATTGGACAGATGCATAGAAGACCCCGTCGGTTGTCGTGGCGAAATTGCCACGAGAAAACGCGGGGTAACAAAATGGGGATGAGGGCGGCAACGTTTATTACGTCGGGTTTTGGCGCGAAACGTTGGGTCACCCTTTGAGGTTATTTCCGTACAATCCCCGCATGCTTCACTACCTTTTCACGATCCTCTCTGCACTGTCGCTCATGCTCTGCATGACGACGAGTGGATTGTGGGTATGGACTACGAAGTGGGAGATCGTGAAAGTGTACGCTTGCGAGCAGCGGGCGCATTCGCAGACTTGGATCGCCCTTTACATCGGCGATGGCAAAATCTCGATGGCGACGAAAACACCACACAAGCGGCGCGTGTCCCACTTGCGGCTACGATCTCCGCGCCACGTCCGACCGATGCCCGGAATGCGGGGCTGAAACGAAAAAACGCGACAGGGTCGAGGGTCGGAGCTAGGTTGTTGCGCAAATGGCATTGTGTGCAGCCTCCCACTGATCCCCCGCTCCCAGCAATGGCCCGCCATTTGCCCTACCCTCCTCGAAACCCGCTTTCAGCCGCCGGCACTGACTACGGAATTGGCAAATGGCACTCCCCGATACCCACCAACGCCCCATTTTGAGGCAGATCGCGCTCGACGCGCCGACGGGTTCGCCATCGGGTGAAAGCTATTCCGCCAGGGTTGCCGATGCTCGGCAATTGGCCGAGTCTTGCCGGGTGGTCTTCGACCTTGAGCGGCTGCGCGTCAATATTCAAGCCGGCATTCAGGACGAAAAAGTCTCCCCCGAAGATGTCTGCGACTGGCTTGAAGCGCTCGGCTTCTCGCCGTCTTCCGATGGCGCCTGGATCGGCCGCAAGCGCACTTTGCGCCACTTCGCGGAGGGGGAAGTCGTGAAATACGATGATATCAAGTGATGGAGGTCTCAATCCGTTGTCGGCGTTGTGGCAGCGGTCGGGAGATTCAACGAGTCCGCCGACGAAATTCTGAACATCGGTTTTCTCGGGATTTCGCGTTCGCCACCGGGGTGGTGAACCGGCCCCAACCTGCCTAATATCAGGGGTTATGGCCAAACCACCCGCCCCGCGGCGTCCGGAATACGATCTAATCGAGCCGATCGGCAAGCGCGTGGTCGTGCGCAAGGACGATAACAAGCGCGAAACCCGCAGCGGCATCGTTTTACCCGACAGCCATGAGATTCCGGTCATTACCGGGCGGGTAATTGCCATCAGCAAACAGATCGAAAATGACGAAGATCTTCCTATTCGCCAGTATGATAAGGTTTTATTCGATCCGCGCGAGGCGATTCCGGTGGAATTGGAACATGACAACCGGCTGTTCGTAGTTTCTCTGGATCGGGTGCTGGCGATTTTCCGCCGATCCGACCAGAAAACCGCCGGCGATGCCGCGGGCGGCAACGTGAATGAAACCGATGCCAGCGAATGACTTCGATTTTTGAAATTGGGTGAGAAAATGCCAAAGACGATTGCCCTGGTTGGACACTGCGGCCCGGATAGCGCGTATCTGCGAATGACGGTCGGGGCCATCGAACGCGGCTCGCAGGTCATGTCCGCCGACGATGATCATGCGCTCAAGCGAATTCTCGATAATGGCGTTGATCTGCTGCTATTTAACCGCGTGCTGGATTACGGCTTTGAGGAGCAGGAGGGGATCGCGATGATTCGCAAGCTTCGCCACAGCTATCCGAACGTGCGGATGATGCTGGTGAGTAATTACCCCGAGGCGCAGGCCGCGGCGGTTGCCGCCGGCGCATTGCCGGGCTTCGGGAAACGTGACCTAGGGTCAGCGCGGGTAAAGGAGATGCTGAAGGCTGCGATCCTCGACAACGAGAACGCCAGGGTCAAGGGATAATCACCCATAACGTCCCGCCGGTCCTGAGATAATGCCAATTAGCGCCGAACATATATACCATGTCAAATATTTGCTTGTAAGATCGCAAAAAGTCTTACATTTCCGTGCATTTTCTTACATTCAACTGCGATTTCAGGCTGAAAATGCGGTTTGGGGTTGGGACTCTTACATCGGTCTTACATGCCTCTTACATTCCCGAAAGCCGCCAGCCGCGACACACAACTTTTCTTTCCCGCTTGGCAAATTCCACCCACTCCACTACAGTGTCGGCCGCATTGACAATTGGAGACGCCGTTCAGGGAAGGCACGTAACGATGCAGGAAACCAGCACGAAGAAGATTTACGATATTCATTCCATGTTTTACGATGCCACGTTCGGCCGGCTCGTGAAGCGCCGGATCGCGCAGGGGATTGCCCACATGAACATCCAACGCGATGACCGCGTGCTGGATCTGGGTATCGGGACCGGTGTCTCGCTCAACTTCTATCCGCACGATCGCGGGAAGATTTTCGGCGTCGACCTGTCGGGCGGCATGCTTCGCGAAGCCCGCAAGAAAATCCGCGAGCAGGAGCGCACCAACGCCGTCGTCTTTCAGGCCGATGCCATGCGCCTGCCGTTTGGCGATGACACGTTCGACCATGTGTTCATCAGCCATGTCATCAGCGTGGTGAGCGACCCGTACAAGCTGGTGGCCGAGGCCCAGCGGGTAGCCAAGCCCGGCGCGCGGATCGTGGTGGTGAATCATTTCCAGTCGACCAACCGATTCCTGGCGATGCTGGAAAAATGGGCCTGCCCGCTCTGCACCAAGCTGGGCTGGCGCAGCGATCTGGCCCTGCAAGATTTGATCACCAAGACCGGCGTGGAAATCGACTACCGCTTCAAGCTGGAAAGCCTCGACCTGTGGGAAACGGTCGTGATGACCAACACCAAATCCGCCCTGGCGCGAGCGCTATCCGGTGGACTGGTGCCCGCATAAATATCCGAGCTTTCAACCCTCTTTAATAGCCCAGGCCGCAAGGCCGGGGATCGCTCTTTTTCCGGAAATCGTCCTGATTCCCCGAAACATCACTCCCGCGTCGCTGGTTTAGTGACCGGTTTCGTCGTGGGCGGTTTCTTGTGCCCGTGTTCGTGAGGCTTGGTCGCGGGCTGAGTGGTGGTTTTCCGCGTCGATTCCAATTCGCTCCCCAGTTGCTCCCCCCGCTTGATCAACAACTCCGGCTCATCCACGCGCTCATTCGGCGGGCGCATCGTGAATGACATTTCATGATGATCGGTCACCGGAAACAGCTCGGCGAAAAAATCGAACGGCGGAAATTGCCACCACGGCGCGATCACGGCCGCGGTTGTCTTGATCGACTGATAGCCAGTCTTGCGAAGCTCGACGTCGTAGACGCCATACCAGATGAAAATGCGGGTGAGCGGCGTTCGCCCGATTTCCTGATCATTGAGATAAACCAGCGCGCCCGGCGGATCGCTGCAAACCGTAAGTGTGCGCTGCACGCAACCGGACCCGGCCGCCCAGATTGCCGCCGCGATCCACAGCATGCTCCAATACTTTTTCGCCATGTCGACCCTCGAACAACGGCGGCAGTATAGAATAGAACCGGCTCCCGGCAAGCCGCGTATCGTGACATAGGCGGCGGCGCTGGTCTGAATTGAATTACTGCCGAAGGCTCGCCGCCATTATGTTCTGGATTCTCGTTCCATCATTCATCGTTCTCGACCTGCTTTGGTGGGGATTGGCCGACCGCGGGGTGCGGGATCTGCCGCATGCGCGAATCTGGCGGATTGCGCTGACGGCTCTGGTCGCGCCGATGATTGTTTATCTGCTGTTGTCGATGTTCTGGGCAGTGCCGATTCGCAGTTCAGGCGGCCTGCCGGTTGTCGTGCATACGTTTATATATCTCTGGCATTTTCTGACATTGCCGATCCTTACGCTCGTGATGATGACGCGGATTGCGTGGCGAAAAATGCGGGGGGTTTCCGCGCCGAATCATGCCGCGCCGGGCGCGGCCGAGGGCATTGCAGGCTCGCGGCGAGGTTTCGGTGCTGCCGCCGATCCGCTCTTGGTGCCAATTGAGCCCCAAGGGCTATCGCCCATTGCCCGCGATAAAAAACAGCCGGCGTTGCCGGCTCTTTCGCGACGGCAAATCCTCACCGCCGCCGCCGTTGGACTTCCTCCGCTGGCAACCGGCCTGACGTCGGCCTGGTCGGTGCAAAACCTCAATCGCCTGCGGACGCGCCGCTTTACGCTCACGCTGCCGGCGCTTCCCCGCCAGCTCGATGGCCTGACCATCGCCCACGTCAGCGACACACACATCGGCAAGTTTCTCAATCCCGACCGCCTGCCGGCTATTGCCCGGGAGATCAACAATTTCAACGCCGACTTCATCGCCTTCACCGGCGACCTGATCGACCTGTCGCTGGAGGACCTGCCCTTCGGGATCGATTTTCTTCGCAGCCTCAAATCGCGCTGCGGGATGGTGGTGTGCGAGGGAAATCATGATGTGATGCAAAACCGCGGCGATTTCGAGCACGCCATGCGGGAGGCTGATCTGCCGATCATGATCGGCGACCAGCGGATGCTGAATTTCACGTCGCGACTGGGAAAATCATACCCGGTGCAGTTTTTGGCCGTCCCATGGAACGGCGACGACCGGGAAATGGCCGATGCCGTCGATGTTTTGCGCCCGGAGGTCAATCCCCAGGCGTTTCCAATTCTGCTGGCGCATCATCCGCACAGCTTTGATGAGGCTGCCGTGGCGCATTTTCCCCTGGTGCTCTCCGGCCACACGCACGGCGGGCAGATCATGATCACTTCGCAATTCGGGGCCGGCTCGCTGCGCTTCCGATACACCTCCGGCCTGTATCAAAAGCCCGGCTCCAGCCTGATCGTCAACAACGGCATCGGCAACTGGTTTCCCCTGCGCATCAACGCCCCGGCGGAATTGGTGCATATCACGTTGCGAAGCGTTTAAATGGCCTTCCGCGATTCGGCACATCAACATTCCGTAGGGTTCCGCAACTGCGGACCATTACGTTAAGGGCGGAAAGACGGTCCGCAGTGCGGACCCTACGCGAATCGCACAAGGTTGCAGTCCTTTGTCACAGAATAAAATTTAGGGTAGTGTCGGTTTCGGTGGCAGAGGCCGCGATATTCGTCAGCGCAACGAGCCGCGCACGGAGGG
>DASRRM010000193.1:0-22426 GCA_035695715.1 Tepidisphaeraceae bacterium | reverse complement strand
CGCATTGGCGATGGTGGCCTTGGTGTCCCAGCGCCTCAATGGCACTTGGGATCAGTTCTGGGCTGGCAGGCCGTTACAGCGGGCAGCATGATGCCGAAAACCGCAACTGATTGCCGGATGCACCCCGAGACGCGAGAGCTCGCATTCGGCTGTCCACATTTCCTGGTCGTTACGGTATACTTCACCACCCGTCGCTTAGGACCGAAAGGAACGCCGTGGCAAACTCACATTTGAGCACTTCTCGGGCCGTTGTTGCGGCGATTGTTCTCATCTTTTCGTCAATAGCGTTTGCAGCTCCGGGAGCTCCGGCGCCGGCGGAAGATGTGCATGTTGCTCCGGCGGCGACCCAGCCCGCAGCCGATCCCGCGGGCGCTGCCGCCGCCACCACCCAGCCGGCCGATCCCAAGGCTGCCGCCGCCGAACGACACAAGCGCGTCGATCCGCGCTGGCGGCAGATGATCGATTCGCAGCGCAATAACATGCGCGCGCGCTGGGCCGATGCCCCCATCAAACAGACTTTCGCGCCGGGCGCATTGATCAGCCTGTCGCTGGAGAATGGACTGTTGAAGGCGCAGACGACGGACCTGGCAACGGCCGCGCCGATTCGCGTTGCAATCGAGGGAAACAAGGATGTGTGGATGCTGGCCCGGCCGCGCATCGCCGCCGCCGGCGCTTTTGCGGCAAGCGGAAATTACGTCACGCTGACGAGATTTAACTTTGACGCAAAGGACGAGGAGCCGTGGCAGGCGCGCATGCTTATGACCGACCGCACGACCAGCTTCACCTCTCAAAGTCAGTATGGCATTACGAGCCTGTCGCAGTCCAACGGCGCGATCAGCCTTCACGTTTCAGAATATACCGAACTGGGCAAGCCGCAGAATATCCTCTGTGCGGCACAGGCATCATCGCTGGAGCAGCTTCGTGCCGAGCATGCCGATGATTTCCGGATGTATGCGATTCCCCTGTTGCAGCAATTTTGCGATACATCGTTTTTGCAGCCCGGGGCGGCGGATGTATACAGCGTGTTTGTGAAAATTCCCGCTGACATGAAGGTCACCCAGGAGGTGCAGCAGCTTGTTCCGCAGCTTGACGCCGACGACCCGGCCGACCGCGAAGCCGCCAGCGCCAAGCTGCGGCAGCTTGGCCCAACCGGCGTGCTGGCCGCTCTTCGCCTGGACGAGAGCGCGCTGACCGAAGAACAGAAGCTGCGGCTGAGGGCGCTGATTTCCGGTTCCCGGCGGCTTCCCGTTGCCGACCCGGCCGCCCAACGGCATAACCTCAACTTCCTGATCGACTGCCTGGAATATGACGACATCGCCGTGCGCCAGGCGGCCAAGGCCGAACTGGCAAACCAGACGCATCAGAGCATCAACTTTGACGCCTCGGCCACCGGAAACGCCGCCGTCAGCCAAATCGATGCCCTGCGAAAGCAACTCCTCACCGAATCGCCCGCAACGCAGCCGGCGCTTCCGGCAACCCAGCCGGCGCCGCAGGTGTGAACGGATGTGTGCGGTTTTCAGTCTTCGCGAGGCACGAATCTGTTGGCGCGGCACCGCGCTTTACCCCCGAATCGACTCACTCCTACAATAGCCCGCGATTTGTACTAATCCAGCTACCTTTTCGGCGGAGAAAACAATGGCCCAAACCCCGCGCGGGACTCTTTCGCAGCATGATCACGATCATTCGGATGACGATGCAAGCGATGCACTTGCGGAAAAACTTCCGGGCGGTGACGTGGACCTTCCCCGCATCGAACGGGCCGTGCGGGAGATCCTGCTGGCGATCGGCGAAAATCCCGACCGCGAAGGCTTGAAAAAAACGCCGAACCGCGTTGCCCGGTCGTATCGCGAAATGATGGCCGGATTGCGCGGCGATCCGCGGGAACATCTTAAAACGGTCTTCACTGAGCCGTATGATGAAGTCGTGCTTTTGCGCGACATCGAGTTCCATTCGCTTTGCGAGCATCATCTTTTGCCGTTCACCGGCCGGGCGCATGTGGCGTATCTTCCGGCCGGCAAAGTCGTGGGACTGAGCAAGCTGGCCCGGCTTGTGGACGGATTTGCCCGCAGGCCGCAGGTGCAGGAGCGGCTGACTACGCAAATCGCCGACGCGCTGATGGAGGAATTACATCCCGTCGGGTCGGCGTGCGTCATCGAGGCGGTTCACACCTGCATGACCATGCGCGGCGTGAAAAAGCACGGCAGCGTGATGGTCACCAGCGCCCTTCGCGGCATCTTCAAGGAAAACTCGGCAAGCCGGGCCGAAATTCTGGCCCTCATGTACTCGACCAACGGACGACTAAAGTAAACATCGGGCATGGTAACTTCAGTGACAATGTAAATCCGCGTCGTCGGAAAAACGATCACGAATATCAAAAGAACGACACACGCGACTGATGGGTCATCCGGCGTGGTCACTTCAGTGACCATGTCCAACGCGCAGGAAAACCGACATCAGGAATTTCAGAAGGAGGTCACATGCGACTGGGATGGATTATATTAGCGGCCATGACACTCTCACTTTCTTCCCTCCCGGCTAATGCCGAGGTGAAAACCGAAACCGTGAAATATAGAGCCGGCGACATCGAGGCGCAAAGCTTCCTGGCGTACAACGCCGGCGTGAGCGGAAAACGGCCCGGCGTTGTAGTGGTTCCCGAATGGTGGGGCCTGACCGACTACCCCAAGAATCGGGCCAGGCAACTGGCCGAGCTTGGATATGTCGCCCTGGCGGCCGATATGTACGGCGACGGGAAAACCACCGACGATCCCAAGGAAGCCGGCAAATTGGCCGGGGCGCTTCGGGGCGGCGACCGCAACGAGCTTCGCGCGCGGGTGGCGGCGGCGCTGGAGCAACTCAAGAAGAACCCCAATGTCGATCCCACCCGCACCGCCGCCATCGGCTATTGCTTCGGTGGCACCACGGTGCTTGAACTGGCGCGCAGCGGCGCGGATGTATCGGCGGTCGTCTCATTTCACGGCGACTTAAGCATCGCGCAACCCGCCGAGGCAGGAAAGATCAAAGCGAAGGTGCTGGTTTGCCATGGGGCCGATGATGGATTCGAGCCGCCCGCGCAGATTCAGGCGTTTCAGGATGAAATGCGCAAGGCGAAAGTGGACTGGCAGATGAACATCTACGCCAACGCCGTGCATGCCTTCACCAACCCCGATGCCAACCGGCATGGAATTCCGGGCATCGCCTATAACAAGGAAGCCGACCACCGCTCATTTCAGGCGATGCTCGACTTATTCAACGAAACTTTCGGGGCAAAGGCCGCGGCAGGCCATTCGGGCGGACAGGCGCGGAAATAAGCGAGCATCGTGCAGGACGCAGAAATGGTCCGCGCTGCGCTTGGCAAGAGCGACACCACCGCCGCCCCGAGATCGGATTTACGGAGCGATGCGCGAATCGGGAGCGGCGCGGTGATAAATGGTTTTGAAGACGAGGCATGATGGGCCGATTGTCCGGGAGTGGAGGCATTTTTTTAATAAAAGCAGCGCGAGCAGATAGCCGGTGCCCCTGTGTCCGCGATGGAGCCAACCATGTCAACCATGCGATGGGCAATTGTTTTCGCGGCAATGCTGCTCGTTGCGTCCTGCCAGCGCGCGACTTCGGCTCCAGCCACAACGCGGCCCTCGCCCATCGCATCCGATGACCGCGCACCCAAACGACATCTTTCACCCTTGGGATCGACGGCGGAATTGATCGAACTGCTCGGCTCCAAGGACTACTCGCCGGCCGAAAAAGTGGAGGCATGCCAGTCATTGGAATTACGCGGCCCAGCCGTTCCCGAGGCTGCGCCGGCCCTCGTGGCGGCACTTGGCGCGGATGAACCGGTGCGCTTTCATGCGAAACGCGCGCTGATTGCGATCGGGCCGGGGGCGCTGCCGGCAGTGCAAAAGTTTGCCGAGGGAAATGCGCCCGGAAAACATCAGCCACCGGCCGCCGAGGATTCATCGGCCCATTTCGATCGTGCGCATGTGGCGGCCTTCGAAGCGTGGGCGCAGATCGATGTCGATCAAAACGTCTCGACCGACGTTTTGAAGGATCGCCGTGATCATGGAGATTTTGCCGGATCATTGTCCGCCACTTTCGCCCTGCACCTGAAGGATCAGCAAGTTTCTGCCATCGCAGATGCGCGCAGGCCCAATGACGACATCGCGCGCGAGCTGAAGCGGCTACACCGTGGCAGCGTTCGCGAGCAACTCGACGCGATCGGCATGATCCGTTTTTGGGGACCCGATGTCGCCAGCCTGGGGTGGTTTCTGCGGCCTCTACTTGATTCGCCGAGGCCCCAAATCGCCAGTGCCGCCGCTGATGCCCTGCGCGATTTGGGAATCGAAGCCATCCCCTATCTCCTCAACGCCCTGAAATCCCCGGATGAACATGCCCGGCTGCTGGCGGTCATCGCGCTGGCGTATCCTTACACCTATTTGCTGCACCACGCCCGGCGATTCGACGTTATCGACGCACTGCAAACCGCGCTCGACGACCCGGCAAAGCCCGTAGCCATCGCGGCGGCGCAGGCGCTGTGCCAATATAACCTTGACGCACATCCGGCATTGGTGCGCGCGATGCAAAAGCATAATCAGGCCGCGAAAGACGCCGTCATCGAGCAACTGCTCACCCGGCCGCGCGGATTCACCGATGATTTCGCGAAGGATTGGCTGGCCGGGGTGAAATTCGACCCGGCGACGATTCACTGCGAGAACGAGCTGGCCGGGCTGGTTCAGGGCGATCTGCTCGCACGCGCCGAAAACGGTGATCAGGACGATGCATCATCCGTGATCGAGGCGCTCAAGGCGCTGCCGCCGCAGGCCGTTGGCGAGGCGGGCGTCAAAGTGTTGCTGCAGTCGCTGGAGAAGAAATATGGCCGCAATTTCATGGCGACAACGCCGAACGATGTAAGCTCGATGGGAATTGGAAGTCTGCTCGACCTCGCCCAACAGCACGATTCCCCACGGCGCGCATCGGCAATTGAGGCACTGGCGAAATTTCCCGAAGCGCAGCGCGATCCGAAGATCGCCGCGATTCTAACTGCCGACCTGGCCGACCCGCTTTATTCGATTCGTGCTGCCGCGTTTCGCTGGGCGGTGACGCTTCCCGATCCATCGCCGACCGTGCTGGCGCGGGTGACTGCCATGCTTTCGGATTATGCCATAGGCCACGCAAAGGGAGATGATTTGGCCGAGTACAACTCATGGCGTGCGTCGGCCGTGGAAATGCTGGGGAAGTTTCCTTCGCCGGACGCAGCAGCCCCGATCATTTCCTGCCTGGATGACGTGTCGTATGAAGTTCGCCTCGCGGCGATTGTGGCGCTGCGGCGTTATCACGATATCGGCCAGCCCGCCCTTGCCCAACTCGCGAAAACAACCGCCTCGCAACGGTCCGATGAGGCCAAAGAAGCCGCCGCCACGCTGCTTGCCTGCGGCCGCGAGGGCCGGCGTATGGCCTGTGACTATTACCTCAAACGCATGCGCGATTTTCCGGACGATCGGGCCGCAACATTGGCCGCCCTGGCGATCATCGGACCCGACGCCGCCGCGGCGGTGCCGGAATTGCAAACGCTGCTCGGCTCGGATGACAACGCGCTGCGAATCGAGATTGCCGACACGCTGGGTGAGATCGGTCCCCGTGCATCCGCCGCGGTTCCAGCGCTGGTGCGGATGATGGACAACCCCAGCTTCGACATCCGCCAAAGCGCCTCGCTGGCGCTGGCGAAGATTTCCCCCGCCGGCAAGGGCCTGGGCGGCGCGCTATTGGCAGCAATCTACAACAACGACCGCGCCGCCGCCGAGCGCCTGGCGGCGACAATGCGCGGCGCTGCCGATGGAAAGAAGCTGCTGGCGCGCATCGGCGACCTGGCCGCCAACGACCCCGACGCCGCCGTGCGCGCCACGGCCCATCGCGCGGTGGAAGTTCTGTCGAGCGAAGCGGCCCCCGCCGCGGCAACGCAGCCGGGGCGGTGAGGCACGGCGATGTTTTCCGGAAGGTTCTCTCAACGCGGTCGTTGGTCGCAGCCCAAATGCATGCGCCAAGAACGCCAAGCTGCCAAGAGGGCCAAGAAAATCAGAGGAGAATTCGATTTCCGTATCGCGGGCGTCTCGCCCGTGTCTTTTGTTAAAAAGGATGCTTATTAGAGCGTTTTTCAGGTTGACGTAGCGGGCAATCGTCATCCTGAGTCTGAGGTAATCCGAAGGATTTGGCTCGCCTTCGCGTACCGGCAAGATCCTTCGGAGTACCTCAGCTCAGGATGACGGTCGCGCAGACGCGCCACCAACATGAGAAGCGCCGTAAGGTGCCACGATACTCAATCCAGATTCAAAGACTCCCTTGCGATCTTGGCGGCTTGGCGTTCATGGCGCGGTAATTCTTGTCAGGCAAACAAGATTCGCGAAGATATCTGTCGTAAGGTGGCCTTCATGCCGCGAAAAACCCGCTCGATTGTTTTGACCCTGATCGGATCGCTTGTCGTCGCGATTATCTCCGGCGGCTGCGCAAAATCACCCGAAACAAAGTTGCTCAAAGCGAGGCTCGACGATCGGACGATTCAGTTTCTTGCCGCGCCGGATCGCGTTGAGGTATTTCGAATCACAACGGAAATAACCGTTGGCAAGCAAAAGAGTTTGCCGAAAGTTCCAGTCGCAAAGCCGTTGGATACGGCACTTGCCGGACGGTTGTCGCAGATCATCCTCAACGACAAGAGCTACGAATGGAATACCGTCAAACAGTGCATCATCAATCCTGGCGTTGGCTATCGTTTCTGGCGCGGCAAGGAGTCGATTACCGTGCTGGTTTGTTTCCAATGCAACGAGATTGGGATTCTGCCGGACATCACTGAAAGCCAGAAAATGAAAATCCTCGAATGCGATCCGGCACGGGGTGCGCTTCTCGAACTGACCAAGCAGGCTTTGCCAGACGATCAACATATACGGGAGCTCACAGTCAACTCGCGTGCCCGGCAGTGGCAAAATCCGCCTCCGCTTTGTCAACCCACTCTTGCGTTATGGCCATCATAAAGGGTCTCGCCCCTTTCGAGGATCTCAGTGATGAACGAGTCGTGCATTTCCATCCGTCGGCGGATTTCACCAGGGCTGCGAACGATCAAATCCATGGGGAACCCGGCGCGAATGCGTTTTCGGATCTCGGCAGCTTGAATGGCCTCGTGGCCTTCGTGCGGCATGATGACCAGAAGATCCACGTCGGAATCAGCACGGGGTTGCCCATAGCAGTGGGAGCCGAACAGCACCACGCGATCCGGTTGAAACTGCCGGGCGACTTCCTCGACGAACGCGTTAATTCTCTTGCGATCGATCATTGGGTTGCTCGTCAAACGAGTCTACACATAGTTCCTGATTGCGGCAAACTTTCTCCCGACGTCAAACGACGTTGCATCGACGTTTTGCACGGCGTCACGCGAATCGCGCCACGAAAAGGGGCGCCCGAAGGTGGACTCCTTGATATAATTCGCGCGTCTTTGTGGATATTGTGACCTTGCCTCGACCATTTTCGCTGGAGCCACGCGTTGAGACGGTAGCTTTCTTGTCGATCTAATGAGAATGGAATCCCGAATGCGATACACGCTCATCTTCTTGGTCGCGTGCTTGACGCTCACCGGCTGCAAACGAGAGCCGGAACCTACGTATTTAGGGAAAAGTCTATCCACATGGGTTTCTCTCACCCAAGATGGCAACACCGAAACACGGCAAAACGCTTGCTTGGTATTGGCCGAATGGGACAGGACCACTTCTGATAAACGCGTGCATGAGGCATTTTCCAGCGAAATTAAAGCGATTGCTGACGCGGCGCGCGGGAAGGGAAACTCGGTTTCGATTCTGAGTCAAGGAGGCCCGACGCCCAGGATTCCCACCACGAGCTATTTCAGCGACGATGATGGGAAGACTTGGTACATCGACGGAAACAAGCACGTCCCGCCATACGACCACAACGGCAAAACCGCGTATCGCGCCGCGCTGTACATATGCCCCAACGGTAAGCCGTTCGTTCAGCGCCTCGAAGGCTTCGATGCCGATTCAAAGGCGAAAATCGAAGCGGAAATCGCGGCCGGCAAACCTGCGCTCTCCGCCGAATACGCTTTTCAGGGGCACGGAATGATGATTAAACGCCCTGGCGAAACTGAGTGGGTGCAACTCAAGGAAGGCGACGCCGAGGCGCAGATCAAATGGGGAAAAGTAATGAGCGCGACCTGCCCCGATGGCCTGCCCAGCGCCCGGCCGGTGAGCGTGGAAGAGAACGCGCAGCCGTGAAAACTTGTGGCGCAATGACCAAATATCGCTATCGCGAGTTCTCAACTGCGGCACTGCGTCAGTAGTGGCATTGAGCGCCGCTGATAGTTGCCGCGCCGATGCAGAGGGGCGAAACGGTCATCGGGGGATTTGCGTAGCCAGCTCAGACCGATGCCAGTAATGCGGTGTTCAGAGCGGGCACACGGCCTAGAAAACACCCGTAATTGCCGATGGTAGAATTAATATCAGGAGTATCTGAATTGCAAAAACGTCCTCATCGGCCGTTCGTTCAAATTGCGATCGTTGCAATGATTGCGACGATTGCCGTCACCCTTAACCGCCGCGCCAGCGCTGGCGATACGGAATTCTTCGAGGCCAAAATCCGGCCGCTGCTGGTCGATCGGTGTTATGCCTGCCATAGCGCATCCGCCAGGAAGCTCAAAGGGGAACTTTATCTCGATACCAAACAAGGCGTGCTCAATGGCGGGAAGGATGGGCCAATTCTCGTTCCCGGGGATCCGGAGCATACCAAGCTGATCGAGGCCGTGCGGTGGACGAATAAAGATTTGCAGATGCCGCCCAAAGAGCGGCTGAAGGCAGAGCAGGTGGCCGATCTGGAAAAGTGGGTGAAAGCCGGCGCGCCCGATCCGCGGACTGGGCCGGCGGCTTCCACGGCGGCGGGGATCGATTTCGCCGCGGCGCGCAAGCAATGGCCGTATCATCCGCCGGTCGAGCCGGCGATTCCTGCGGTGAAAGGCGCGCCGTGGTGCAAATCGCCGATCGATCATTTCATCCTGGCGAAGCTGGAGGAAAAAGGACTGCGGCCGGCGCCGCCCGCGCCCAAGCGCGTGCTGATTCGCCGGGCGTATTTCGATCTGATCGGCCTGCCGCCAAAGCCTCAGCAGGTGGATGCATTTTTGGCGGATGAGTCTCCGGATGCATTTCCGAAAGTGGTCGATGGTCTGCTGGCCAGCCCGCAATATGGACAGCGCTGGGCACGCCACTGGCTCGATGTGGTGCGCTATACCGATTCGTTCGATGCGCGCGGCGTGGGAAACGCGGGCGATTGTGCCAACGCGTGGCGATATCGCGACTGGGTCGTGAAATCGTTCAACGAAGACCTGCCTTACGATCAGTTCATCACGCAACAAGTCGCAGGCGATTTGATTCCGGAGCGAAATGGGAAGTTTAACGCCGACGGGATCATCGCCACTGAAATGTATGTGATCGGCAACTGGCCCGGCGGCGACGCCGACCGCAAGAAGATGCTGACTGACATCGTGGACGATCAAATCGACGTGACGGGCCGGGCATTTGAGGGGCTGACGTTTGCCTGCGCGCGGTGCCACGATCATAAGTTCGATCCGATTCCGACAGCCGACTATTACGGTCTGGCGGGCATCTTTTTCAGCAGCCATTTCATGCCGGGACAAGGATCGCCGACCAGCGGCGGGCCGCTGTTGCGTTTCCCGCTGGCGTCGCCGGCCGAAGTGGAGCAGCGGAAGAAACAGACCGATCAAATCGCCGCCCTGCAAAGTCGGATCGACCAGTTCCGCGCCGAGAAGCTGGTTGAAAAATCGCGGGAACTGTTGCCGGATTCGGATCGATATCTTGTGGCGGCGGCGGAATATCACCGGCTGCCCGCCGGCCCGTCCCGTCCAAAAGTTGACGCATTTGCAGCCCAACGGAAGCTAAACGGCGTTTTGCTTTCGCGCTGGGTTGATTTCGCCACGCCCTACCTGGCCCACGATCAAACACGCACGCTGCTGGCCACGGCCCGGCCAAACATTCGCGGCATCGCCGGCGTCGATGCGTGGACCGGCCCGATCGATCAGCCGCCCAACATGATCGCCAACAATACTGACCATTCCGTGCCACTGGGCACGCTGACGCTTCCGCCGAAATCGGTCTGCGTGCATCCGGGGCAAAAGAGCGGCGTGGCGGTGGGATGGCGCAGCCCGATCAGCGGCACGGTGTCGATTCGCGGCGGGGTGATCGACGCCGACCCGGTTTGCGGAAATGGAATTGATTGGGCGATCGATCATGTCTCGGGAAAGACCACCCGCCGTCTGGCGGGGGGCGCATTTCCGAACGGCGGCAAGCAGGAATTTTCCGCCGGGGACGGTGCATCATCGCTGGCAACCATCAGCGTAAAAGCGGGGGAATTTCTGCAAATCGATGTTTATCCCAAAGGCGATTATTCCTGCGATACCACCGTCGTGGATCTGGAAATTGCCGAAACGGATGGCGCCAAACGCACGTGGAATCTGGCGCACGATATTTTGCCGAACGTGCTGATGGATGGGAAGGGAAATCCGCATCCCGATTCGCTGGGAAACGCCGGCGTATGGCAATTTTATGAAATTCCCGATCAATCGCCCGGCGGCGCTTTCCCCGGCGATTCGGTGCTGACGAAATGGGCCGAGGCGGCCGATGCCGCTGATGGCGCGCGCGTGAGCGAGACGGCGCGCGCGGTGCGCGATGCGCTGGTTGCCGCCAATGTGCAGGCAGATGATTTGCGCAAACACGGAAAGAACCTCGCCGAACTGGCCGGCGCCGATGGCCGGCTTTATCGCGAAGTGGTCACGGGGAAAGGGCCATTTGCAACGGCATTGAAGTCGGGCGATGAGTTGCTCTCGCCGGAAGCGCGCCATGAATTGCAGGGCATGCAGGAGAGTCTGGCCCAGATGAAGAAGACCGCCCCGCCGCCGCTGGGCGAATCTGAAGGGATGACCGAAGGCGGCGTGCCGGATGGAATTTACGCCGGGATTCACGATGCCCACATTCACGTTCGCGGCCGTTACGATCGCCAGACGGACCTCGTGCCCCGCCATTTCCCGCGCATATTGGCCGGCGATAACCAGCCGCCCATCACCCAGGGCAGCGGCCGTCTTCAACTGGCCCAATTCCTGGCCAGCCCGAAAAATCCGCTGACCGCCCGCGTGATGGTCAACCGGCTTTGGCAGCATCATTTCGACGATGGCATCGTCCGCACGCCGAACAATTATGGGAAGCTCGGCATCCCGCCCACGCATCCGGAATTGCTCGATTGGCTGGCGATAGAGTTCGTGAAAAAAGGTTGGTCAATCAAAACCATGCAGCGCGAGATCATGCTGTCGGCGGCGTATCAGCAATCATCCATTGCCGACGCGCAAACGCTGAAATCCGATCCGGATGACCTGCTGTTCGGCTGGGTCAAACGCCGCCGCCTGGAGGCCGAGGCCATTCGCGACAGCCTGCTGTTTCAGGCCGGCACGCTGGACACCGCCTTGGATGGCCCGTCCATTCGCGACCTGAACACGCATCGCCGAACGTTGTATTTGATGACCATTCGGTCGGAGCGCAGCGATTACCGCACGCTCTTCGACGCCGCCGACTCAACCGCCATTGTCGATCAGCGGATCGATTCGACGGTCGCGCCGCAAGCACTGTTTCTGCTGAACAATCCGTTCGTGCTGGAGCAGGCGAAGCTGATCGCCGCCCGCGTATTGAAGGAAGCTCCAGCCGACGACCGCGCGAAGATCAATTGGCTGTACAATCGCCTGTATTCGCGTCCGGCTTCGGAAAAGGAAATGGACGTTGGCGAGCAATTGCTGAAGGAATCGCAGCAGCCGCAGGATGGCGCGGCGCCCCTGTCGCGCGAGGCGGCGTGGGAGGCGTATTGCCAGGTGCTGGTGTGTGCGAATGAGTTTGTGTATGTGGATTGAGTACTATGGTCCATTACGACGAAAATGATCCGAGCGATTGGCCGACGCTTTTGGCACACAAGGTTCTCGTGCGAATGGCGGTCGCGGTATCGGCAAGCGAAGCGATCTTTTTCGCCGCCAACGGCGGCATTGCCGCATTGAACGCAATATGCCACCTGCGGCCGGGCGATACGGACCTGCGCAAGCGCAAAATGGCCGCCCAGGCTTTCCGCGACATCGTCGCTCCGTGCGTGGCACAGAATAAAGACGGCGCGATTGAAATAACTCAGCCGCAAAATTCTGACGATTATCCGCAGTTCTGCCTTGTTCATTTGCTCAAGAACAAGCAGGGCCAGATCCATGCCGTCGTTGCGATGATCACGCGATGCAAGGACCTATCCGTAGCGAGACAGCAATTAATTGCGATGACGAGCAGTTTCTCTTGATTGTGAGCGACATATGACTCTTAATTTCAATCGCGAATATCCTTCCCGCCGCCAGATGCTCAACCGATTCGCCAACGGTTTCGGCATGCTCGGCGTCGCTTCGCTGCTGGCGCAGGAAATGTCCATTGCACCGGCGCGGGCGGCGTTGCCTGGGCCGCTGGCGCTGCGGCCGCCGATGTATGCGCCGCGGGCCAAGCGCGTCATCTTCCTGTTCATGTCGGGCGGGCCTTCGCATGTCGATACGTTTGACCCCAAGCCGGCATTGGTGCGCGAGAATGGCAAGCCCCTGCCATTCCCCATGCCCGCCCTCATGCGCACCAAGACCGGCAACATGCTCGGCTCGCCCTGGAAATTCAACAAGCAGAGCCAGTGCGGCACCGAGGTCAGCCAGCTATTTCCGCATGTCGGGTCGTGCATGGATGACATCTGCCTGATTCGCGGCATGTATGCCGACAATATCAATCACAACGGCGCATGCCTGCAGATGAACACCGGCGAGCAAAGCTTCAGCCGGCCTTGTGTCGGCTCATGGCTGCTGTACGGGCTGGGGACGGAGAACCAGAACCTGCCGGGCTTTGTCGTCATCAGCCCAAGCCAGCCGGCACAGGGCGCGCCGCTCTGGAGCAGCAGCTTTCTGCCGGCGGCGTACCAGGGAACGCTGGTTTCGGATTTGAAGAATCCGATTGCCAACCTGGCCAACGCCCAGTTTTCCAAGCCGCGGCAGCGCGAGCAGCTTGATACGCTCAAGCGGCTCAATCTTCTGCACGAAGCCGCCCGAGAGGAAGACAGCCGCCTGAGCGCGCGAATTGAAAGCTTCGAGCTGGCGTATCGCATGCAGACCGATGCCCCCGAGGCGTTTGACGTGAAGAGCGAGTCAGAATCCACGCGAAAACTGTACGGCGTCGGCGAGGCCGTCACCGATCATTTCGGCACGCAATGCCTGATGGCCCGGCGGCTTGTCGAGCGCGGCGTGCGCATGGTGCAGGTCTATCACACCGAAACCTCCAAGCGCAAGAGCTGCCAGCTATGGGACCAGCACGGCAGCCTGCGAGAAGAATTGCCGAACAACTGCATGGCGACGGATAAGCCGATCGCCGGGCTGTTGAAAGACCTGAAATCGCGCGGGTTGCTGGACGAGACGCTGGTGGTATGGGGCGGCGAATTCGGCCGCACGCCCACCGCCGAGGGAAACAACGGCCGCGAGCATCACCCCTTCGGCTTCAGCATGTGGATGGCCGGCGGCGGCGTAAAAGGCGGAATCGTCCACGGAAACACCGACGAATTCGGCTGGTACGCCCAGGAAAACAAAGTCCACGTCCACGACCTGCACGCCACCATCCTGCACCTGATGGGCATCAACCACGAGAAGCTGACGTATCGATACAGCGGCCGCGATTACCGTCTGACGGACGTAAGCGGGCGGGTGGTGAGGGAGATTTTGGTGTAGGATTATGGGGGAGATGACACAACGCATCTATTATTACCAAGGGTGGGGGAATGCGCCTCAGTCTTATGCCGCTCTGGCTGGCGGACTGCTCGTGAGCGCAATTGCCGTCGGGCTTGCACTCACGGCGCTGCGCAAACGCCGCATTTGGAAACAAACAAGAGATTCATCGCTCGGTCCCTGGGCGATGTTTGTCGTGGCGGGCGGGGTGGTGGCATTTGGTATCGCCGCGATAATTGTCAGATTATTTCACGATAGCGAACGAACTGATGTCGAGTTCGGCCGGCAGGAGCGATTGACGTTTTCGCGGGAATAGCAACGCATGCACGCCCATCTTATCCGCATCATTACTTCCGAAGATCCAGCCGAGCGCGATCGCGCGCTGGACGCATTTGCCCGCCAGGCCACGCTCGATGAGCTTCTGGCCGAGTGTGATGCCCTCGACCGGTTTCGCCGCAGCAGTGACAATCTTTACCAGCGCGTTCGCGCTCTCTTTTTTCTGTATGCGATTCATCGATTTCATCTGCCGCTCAAGAGCGGCATGATGCTTGGTGGGCATTTGCCGTTTGAGGGATACAACAATTTACTCACCCGCCGATTTGAAGAGGCGATCGACACTTTCCTTGCCATCCAGAAACGGGATGGCGCAAGCGATGCCATCAGCAGCGGACTGGCGTCGGCGTATCACGATCTGGCGTTTGCCACGCTGGCGAATCAGGTTCGCCGCAGCGTGAAAAGCGTGCGGGGACATCAGTGGATGTTTCGCATTGGGCATCCGGCTGATCAGCCGTTGCAGATTCGGCCCGAGCTTTTGCAGCGTTCGCCGCTGGATGGGTCGTATCCGATTCTGTCGGAAAAGACGCCGGTGCGGATGGATTTGACGCACAGCGCCTGGAGCGACATTTTTTTTCTGGGGATGGATTTTCCCGAAGGCGCGCGGGTGTTGAACGTGTCGATCGACCTGGCCGTCCATGGCCGCGATCCTGCGCCCAAGCCGCCGGTGGAGGCGTATCTGCGGGTGATCGACGAGCCGGTATTGCGGCTGGTGAGCGTAGATCTTGCCGCCCGGGCGGATATTTCCAGCCTGCCGGAAGTTTTTGATTTTGCCCGCGATTATCTGGGATTATTGAAAGCCGCGGTCATTGCCGCCGGTTTGGTGCCGCCGGGCATGGAAGGTTCGGGGCGAAGTTTGGGCGAGCTGCTGGGGCGGATGGTTGGGCCGGGGCTGGGGCTGGAGATCGTCAGCAACGTCAACAACATTCCCAAAGGATCGCGGCTGGCGGTGTCGACGAATCTCCTCGGCTCGCTGATTTCCGCATGCATGCGCGCCACCGGGCAGGCCAAGAACCTGACCGGACCGCTTCGCGAAGAGGAACGCCGGCTCGTCGCCGCCCGCGCCATTCTTGGCGAATGGATCGGCGGATCGGGAGGCGGATGGCAGGATTCGGGCGGCATCTGGCCGGGCATCAAACTCATTCAAGGCGCGCCCGCCCTTAGCGGCGACCCGGAACATGGCATCAGCCGAGGCCGGCTTCTTCCCACCCACAAGATTCTTGACCACATTGACGCCCCCGAATCCGTCCGCAAACATTTGCAAGAGAGCCTGGTGCTCGTCCATGGCGGCATGGCGCAAAATGTCGGGCCGATTTTGGAGATGGTCACCGAAAAGTATTTGCTGCGCAGCGAAGCCGAATGGGATGCGCGCAAGCAGGCCATCGGCATCCTGGAAAAGATTCTCGATGCGCTGCAAACGGATGATGTGAAAGCCGTCGGAGCGGCCACGACGAAGAATTTCTTCGGACCGATCCAGACGATCATCCCTTGGGCCAGCACCTATTACACCGAGACGCTTATTCGGCGGGTAAAGGAGGAATTTAGCAAGGATTTCTGGGGATTCTGGATGCTGGGCGGGATGTCGGGCGGCGGAATGGGTTTCATTTTCGCGCCCGCTCGAAAGGCCGAGGCCCAGGTCTTTTTGCAGGAGCTGATGAGCGCGACCAAGCGCGAATTGCAAAACGCCCTGCCGTTTGCGATGGAGCCGGTGGTTTACGATTTTGCCATCAACCCCAATGGCACGTTCGCTGAAGTGTTGCCCGATGAATCGGCGCTGCTGCCGCCGGGATATTACGCATTTATGGCCCCGCAATGGCTTCGCACGCATCCGCGCCAATTGACGCCGATGCGGCGCGCGGAACTCGACCGTTTCGGCGCTGCCTGCCGGACCAATCCCTCGCTCGGCGGAATGGTGGAAACGCTTTTCGACCGGCTTATCCCCCGCTCGCGCGGCGAATCAGCCCGCGACACGAACCTCGCCGCCATGCTGCAAGACCTGGGATTCGATCGCGAGCAGCATGAGCAAATTCGCACCGACCTTCGCGGCGGGCGCATCGGCCTGTCGCAAAATCGCCTGCCCGCCAGCAGCGTCATCGAAGATGTCAACTGGGATGATGTGGCCGATGTTTCCAATCTCGCGGCCATTCCCGAAGCCGATGCAAGCCATCTGGCGGTGTGGAAGGAACTGGGCGTCGATGCCCTGAAAAATGGGGAAGTCGGCGTGATTTCGCTGGCGGCCGGCGCGGGAAGCCGCTGGACACAGGGAGCCGGGGTCGTCAAGGCGCTGCATCCGTTCTGCAAGCTGGGCGGGAAGCACCGCACGTTTATCGAAGTTCACTTGGCCAAGAGCCGCAAGGTCGGACGGGCGTATCAGGCGCCGTTGCCGCACGTGATCGCGACGAGTTATCTCACGCATGCGCCGATCGAGGAATTCCTGTCGGCCCGCGAGCAATATCACTATGACGGTCCGCTCCATCTGTCGCTGGGAAAAACCGTCGGCCTGCGCATGGTGCCGATGGAGCGCGATCTGCGATTTGCCTGGGAGGAGTTGCCGCAGCGGATTCTGGACGAGCAGCAGCAGAAGGTGCGAGAAAGCCTGCATGCCGCTCTGATCGGCTGGGCGAAGCAAGCCGGCGAAGCCAGCGATTACACCGACAATCTCCCCTCGCAATGCCTGCATCCGGTCGGCCATTGGTTTGAAGTGCCCAACCTTCTTCGCAACGGCGTATTGGCCGACATGCTTCGCCAACAGCCGGGTTTGAAATACCTGATGCTGCACAACATTGACACGGTTGGCGCCAATGTCGATCCCTTGCTATTGGGTTTGCACATCGCCCGCGAATCGTGTCTGACGTTTGAAGTGATCAACCGCCGGATCGACGATCGCGGCGGCGGACTGGCGCGCGTGAACGGAAAGGCCCGGCTGGTGGAAAGCCTGGCGATGCCGCGCGAGGAGGATGAATTCCGCCTCTCCTATTACAACTCGATGACGACGTGGATCGACATCGACAAGCTGCTGGGCGTTTTCGAGCTGAACCGCGCCAGCCTTCGCGACGGCGAAAAAGTCGCCGCCGCCATTCGCAACGTCGCGGCGAAAATGCCGACGTACATCACGTTGAAGGATGTGAAAAAGCGCTGGGGCCATGGGCAGGAGGATGTGTTTCCGGTGGCGCAGTTCGAGAAACTATGGGGAGACATGAGCGCGCTGCCGGAGGTTGCCTGCGGCTACGCCGTCGTCCCGCGAGCGCGGGGGCAGCAGCTTAAAGATCAGGCGCAATTGGATGGCTGGCTGCGCGACGGATCGGCGGCGTATGTGGAATCGTTATGTGAATGGGATTAGATCGTTTTCAGATTGATGTAGCGGCCCGTCGTCATCGTCAACATTTGCCCTGTAAAATATTCCGAGAATGCGGAAGAGGTCGACCACGGATTTCACGGATATACACGGATGAGATAGGCCGCGCGTTTTCTTATCCGCGCGCATCCGTGAAATCCGTGGTCAAGATCTTTGGCGCGGCCGCTGCAGAATAGCTCATGCACACGGCGCGTGAGAAATGCCCGACTTGTCATCCTGAGTCTTCACGCGGCTGCGCCGCACCCGCGACGGATGAAACTCGCGTAGGGCGGGCACTGCCCGCCGAGCACGGTGTTGGCGGGCAGTGCCCGCCCTACATTTTCAGAGCACTGCTATAAAAAGAATGGCTCTCCACAACATCGCTCTTCTCATTCTCATTTCGCTTCCGTCACACCCACCACATCCACCTGCACAAACTGCCCGTTGTACGGTTGCTTGATTTTCGGCGAGACGCCCGGAACGACCAGCTTGTCGAAGTTGGTGATCAGCCGGCCGTTTTGACCGTCGCCGAAGAAGGTGATGGTGGATTGGCCATCCACGGCGATGGTCTTGGTGTAGTCGATGGTGAAAATGCGATGGCCGACCTTGTCCTGGCGGTTGAGGAAGTAATGCGACTCGGGGGATGAAACGCTGATCTTGTAGATGTTATAGGTGGCGTTGTTTGGCTCGCCGCCGATGTAGAAAAGATCACCGTCCTGTTTGCCGTTTTTATACATCATCGGCTCGACGACGCCTCGAAAACGCAGGGTGACCAGGTAGTGTTTTCCCTTTACGCCGCCGAAGGTTTTCTCGGCCTTAAAGTTGTCGGTCAACTTTGGATCGGCGCCGGGCGGGACCAGGGCCGAGTTCCCATCGGTTCCAGGTTTGGGATGTTCGGGCATGGGGTCTTTGCAGGGAAATTCAAAGACATAGCCGTCGATCGATTCGGCGATTTTCTTGAGATCGTCGCCCTTGGCCGGCGTATCGGCGGCCTTCGCGGGCGCGTCGGCAGTTTTGGCCGAGGCGTCGCCGGGCTTGACCGGATCTGCGGCCCACGCGCCAATTGCGGCACTGATTGCGATTCCGCCCATCAACAATGCGGTAAGCCACGGTTTTCGAATTTTCATCTGCCGCTCCCAGCTGAGTTTTATGTCTTCTGTTGCTCCACCCCCTACTACTGCCTTGCCTGCGATCCGTTTTGTGAATGGCGGGTTCAGACGGATTTGGTCGGAATGCGACCAACGCACGAAGTAGCGTTGCTTGCGGGCGGGCCGTCCCCCCTTGAACCTGTTTCGCCATCCACTACACTCCCCGCTTCAACTTTTTTTGAGGCGAAATCATCATGGCAAACGGTAAAGGCAATGCGGTCATCGGACAGTCCGGCGGGCCGACTTCGGTCATCAATCAATCCCTCGTCGGCGTCGTGCAGGAAATCAAAAAGAACGGTTTGGTCGACAAACTCCTGGGCGCAAAGCATGGCGTGAGCGGGATCGTAAAAGAGGAGTTCATCTCGCTTCTGGAAGCGCCGGATGAATTGCTCGAACGCATTGCCGCCACCCCCGCCGCCGCCCTTGGTTCAACCCGCGACAAGCCCGACCAGGCTTACTGCGAGCGCATTTTCAAATCGTTCGCCAAGCACGATGTCCGCTACTTTTTCTACATCGGCGGAAACGATTCGGCCGACACCGCGCGCATCGTCGGCGAGCTGGCCGCCAAGGAAGGCCATGCCCTGAAGGTTTTCCATATTCCAAAGACAATCGACAACGATCTGCGCGTTCACGATCACACGCCGGGCTTTGGGTCGGCGGCAAAATTCGTCGCCGCCGCCATCATGGGCGACAATTATGACAACCGTTCGCTGCCGGGCATCAAGGTGGACGTGATCATGGGCCGCCATGCGGGATTTCTGACCGCCGCCTCGGTGCTGGCACGCCAGCACGATAACGACGGCCCGCATCTGATTTATGTTCCCGAATCGCCGCTGAGTGAGGAAAAATTCCTCGCCGATGTGGACGCGGCTTATACGAAGCATGGCCGTTGCCTGATCGCGGTGAGCGAAGGCGTCAGCCATTCCGATGGAAAAACCTGGGCCGAGCACATGGCGAGCAACCTGGAAAAGGACTCGCACGGCAACATCCAGCTTTCCGGGACCGGCGCGCTGGGCGATTACATGGGAAGCCTGATCAGCAAAAAGCTGCAATCCCCCGGCGGCAAAAAACTCCGCGTCCGCGCCGACACGTTCGGCTACCTGCAGCGCAGCTTTCCCGGCTTCGTAAGCCAATCCGACGCCGCCGAAGCCCGCCTGGTCGGGCAGGTCGCCGCCCGCAGCGCCGCCGAAGGCCAGAGCGGCGGCAGCAGCGTCGCGATGCGCCGCGCCGCTGGCAGTGAATACAAGATCGAAACCTTCCTGACGCCGTTGAGCACTGTCGCCCGGGAAACCAAGCACCTGGATGCGTCCTACATTTCCGGCGGAAATAACATCACCGATGCGTTTAAGAAATATGCCTCGCCGCTGGTGGGTCCGCTGCCGAAGGTCGGGACGTTGGATGAGTTGAAGAAGTAAGTGAATCCGGGCTGCGGACCCCGAGCTTTCCGGGATTTAATTGCGAAACGGTGGACTAATAGCCGTTTCACCTTGGTGGAGCGGACATTCTTGTCCGCTTCGAATGGTGAGTGCGGGACATTCTTGTCCCTCGCGAACCATTCGAGTCTGCTCGGCGGGACAGGAATGTCCCGCACGGCTTGACTGAGCTCGCCGAAGTCTCACAGACTTGAGGCAGACAAGAATGTCTGCCCCACCGGTCGCCGCAATCAGGCGTTACACCCTCTAATTCCCGCCCAGCTCCAGCAACTGTGGAATGTACTTCCGGTAATTCTTCCACCGGCCTATCGAAGACGAATAGATCGGCTTGCGCACCTGGTCGCGGCTGGATGTGGCCACGGGGCGCCGATTTCGATGAGGAGTGAGGCAGGCCTCGTCGAACGGAAGATTCGCGAAATCGAGCATCCGCCGAACCTGAGCTTCGGGATCGCCAACGACGTCTTCGTAGCGCACGTCCAGGATCGGAATCCTCAGCACCTTCTTCCAGTGGTCCATCATGCGTTGGTAATCGCGGTAATACGCCGCAAGGTGCGACAGGTCAAAGGCGAACTCGTGACCGATGGCAAAATCGGTGAAATAGCAACTTAGGCAGGTGTCGCGCGGGTCTCGAACGCAATGGATCACCCGGCATTGCGGGAGCAGCAGCTCGGCGGTGGCAAGATACTGGAAATTCGTCGGCATCTTGTCGGTCACGTAAGTCGCAGTGGAATTAATCTTCGCGTGCCGGTCCAGATATCCTGCGGCGAGGCTGTTGGCGCGGTTTACCGAAAGATCGTCCCAGCACCGTGGAAACAGCTTGCCCTCCGCCCACTCCGAACGTTCAGCGGTGGCGGCGGCTTCATACAGGTACGTCAGTTCCCCGCCGCCATGAACCGCCGGATGGCTTGCCAGAATCTGTTCGACCAGCGACGTGCCCGAACGCGGCATGCCAACAATCAGCAAAACGCGATTGCTCGGCAGGTTGGCACGCGGAAGAGAATCCATTTGACTCGCGGTGTAGTAGCTGATCCGCTGGTCGGTGAAGCCAGTGGACATCGCGGCGTCGAAGGGACGGGCATCAAGCTCGTTGGCGCGCCGTGCGAAATCAAACGCCTCATCGAACCTTCCAACCGCGTCAAGTAATCCCGCTCCGCAATAAAGCAGGCGGGCACGCTCAACCCTCTGCAGATTGGGAACGCGCAGTTCGCGTTCCACGGCGGCAATGGCCTGCGGCTGTTGCGAGAACCGGCGCGCCATTTTCGCGAATACCAGCGCTCCCCAAAATCCGCCCTGGCCGGCGGAAGCGATCGGCTGTAGGAGATTCCACGCTGCTTCATACTGGCCGTCGGTCCACAGGGCGTCTGCGTGCGTCACACAAGCCGACGCCCGTTGGGGAGCGAGCTTCATCGCCATGGCGCCGTGTTCCAGGGCTTTGGCGACGCGCCCTTGTTGCACGAACCACCATGCCATCTTCTCATGAATGTCGGGATTGTTTGGCTGGCGCGCCAGGGCGGCAAGAAAGTGCCCGTCCACTTTGTCCAGGTCCCCCGCATGCCAGCAGGCGCAGGCCAGGTGGAAATGATGAATCGCGTTACCCGGCTGCAGCCGGGCGGCTTCGGTAAAGTGGGCGGCGGCGCGACGGTAGTCTCCAGCCCGAAAGAGCGATTCCCCCGCGGCCGATTCGCGTTTCGCCCGCGCGGCCCCTTCTCTCCGCTCGCCAACGGAGCCGGCGGTCTCCCCGACCGGGAAGACCTGGGCCATTCCATATTGGCTATGTACTTTATTCAGCCCCGAATTATCGAATCCGGGCGCCGACGGGTAAGAATACAACATCGACGTCGAGCCTTTACATCTGGGCAGCAATTTAAGAGTTCATTTGCTGCCACCCCCAATACATTGCCCCGTTTGGAAGGCACCCTCCGGGGTGTTCCACCTCACCTTCCCATACCCACTTATACCCTACTACGGACCCAAATCAAATTTATTTCAAAAACGATCCATACTCATCCATTTCTCATGTTAGTGAAAACCGAAGCACCCGAATTTTGGGTGGGCGGAGAAGCTGGGCGGGGTGTGATGGCGGATAACAACAGATTTAATAAGGTAGATATAAATCTGGATTGGATGGGTTTCCGTGTCCAGTGAGGCGCATACAAATGGAGGTGCCGGTATGCGCGATTTCGGGCAAAAGATAACGGAAATTAAATCGGATAAGATGTTAAAGCCGCCGTGAAATGGCTGCCAGGCGCCATGTTTTGGCGAGCAAATTGTTAAATCACGACGCGCAAACGCGCAACCAATCTTTCACCGAAGCGCGCATAAAGCCGCGCACGAAGGGTACTCCCGGAGTAAGCGGAAC
>DASRRM010000192.1:0-31859 GCA_035695715.1 Tepidisphaeraceae bacterium | reverse complement strand
GGAGCATCAATCGAACCACCACAAGTCGGAAACGGAGCGACCGGCCGAGACAACAATCGCCGGGACGCTTGTGGTACGTCCCGATCGGCGGAAAATAACGCAGCAAGATTGCGAAAAAACTTCGCTTGTTTAAGGACTAGTTCCGATAGGATCAATATGCCACTTGCGATTAGTGCGGACAAAATCCCGGTCGATAAGCCCGTGCTTGCATAGAAATAGTTGGCCTGCCCGTGGATCTGACACAGCAACCCGATGACGACGACTGCGATCAAAACGATAAAAAGCCGTCGCGACATGCTGGTTTTGGGCCATGCGGGATTCCATTGCGTGTGAAGCCGAAACATGCCCGTGAAACCGATAGCGGCAATTAACAATCCGAGAACGATGATTGCGGACGATTCACCAAGCAATGTATGGAGCGCGCGGAGTTTTAAGGTGTCATCCTGCGACTTGGCCGCTGACTGGTCGATTATCTCGCCGGTGCGGCTTATGAAAACCTGATCTGATTTAGCGGGATTTCGAGCGTTGCCTTTGCCAGCCACGTCATCCATCGCGCGCACGGGGTAGAGATTAAGCGTTCCATCCTCAAGAAAACGCGCGCCTGAGCCCGGGTCGACCGGCAATCTGCTCTCTCCATGGTCGGACCGATAAAGGCCGAGGACGGCGTCCGCCTGGGCTTGCGTCAGCGATCCTTTCCGACGTGCGTCGATGCGGAAGAGAGTTGCCTCCACATAGGAAAGGCTCCAATAGCGGACTCTTTCGAAATTACAGAAATTAC
This sequence comes from Tepidisphaeraceae bacterium, assembly GCA_035695715.1. Classification (GTDB taxonomy): domain Bacteria; phylum Planctomycetota; class Phycisphaerae; order Tepidisphaerales; family Tepidisphaeraceae; genus RYN-428. The sequence goes on along the minus strand of DASRRM010000192.1, from coordinate 31,081 downwards.
CCTCAACGTAGCCTGCTCCGTTCCTGCCCCAAAAATACAGGCGATTGCCGGAAAATCGCAGGTGGTTGTACCGCCCGACGGATAACACCTGGCGGCTGTCGCCATCTTCAAGTGCCGAAGCGACTCGCTCGCTCGTGACAGGGCGCGGAATATCGTCGAGAAGTTTCGCACCATAATGTCGAAGGGCAGTGTCGACGTCCTTGCGATCGCTCGCGGTCATCCATCCTCCCTGATCGAGACCTTCGATCGCAGCAGTGCGCTCAGCAAGGGGTAGTCCGCTTGGTTCAAAAAGGTCCCGCACCTTATATGGCGATAGCCCCGTCGAACCTTGGCCGGGACGTGCATCTGGAGGAAAGGCGTTTGTCGCGCACCAAATACCGGCAGTTATTACTGCAATTCCGATGATCGCCCGAAACGTCGCCGTGGCAAAGACCGCGCGGCGCTGTTGGCGCTCGTTAAACTGCTGTCGAAACCTTGACAGATCCCAGAAATTCCTGATCGCGTCAGCCCCCTCGCCCTGAAAGTCCGAGATGTGAATCAGCCGGATCGTGTGGTAAAGGAGTTTCGCTGTAGCGACAATCAGCAATGTGAACGCAAATATCTGTACGTACTGCTCCTCCTCAGCAGACCGCGAACGCTGAAGTTGCCAGACAGAGCCGGCTTCTCCAAACGAGAGCATGATGAACACTAAAACAGACGTTACCAGAACGACAATTCGGGACGGCCTGCCGTCGCGATCGACGCCGTTGCCGGCAACTGTGAGAACGGCTCCCGGAACGACGAACACGCAAAGCACGATCAATGGCACGAATATCGCCAGATTTTGATTAGTTGAGTTACTCAGGCCTGCACAAAGCAGAAACGTGATGATTATTCCGAACAGGATCAGGCAAATCCCCAAAACGCGCGCGAGGCGCGCGGTCATGGCGCGATCGAGGGAACGAAACGTCCGCCCGGCGTCGGTTTGATGATCAGCATACGCGAGCGCCGGCGGTGGATTATCGCCATTGTTCATGAGAACCCCGTAAATAAGTTGAGAAATGCAAATACACCCGATTGGGCGGGATTATACCGTGCCGCGAGAATCGTGCATCACTTTTTCATCAAATTCCTTAGACAGCGCTGCAACCACGGCTTATACCCATTTTTCCGGCCGACGCCTTGAGTACAAAGCCCGGCAGTACCCATTCGCACACCACTGGCACCGCGATAACCAGGATCGCCACCGCCGCCGTTGCCGGCCGGCTGACGAATTCGCCGCGCCAGGCGATCCATGCCAGGCAAAGCAAGGCTGCGATGAAGATCAACGAAACGGGAGCCGACAGCATCATCGGAATCGGCCAGCCGGCGAACCGGTCGCGGCTTGCGCGGCGGATGGCGAACAGGCCCGTCAACAACGTCAGCAAGCCGGCGGCTATTGCGATTGAGCCGATCGTGCGGTTGAGAGTTTTGATCCGGGCCGCTTCGGCGAGGGCGGCGGGCGCTTGCTCGGCGGTGTGGTCGGACAGTTCGCCATCGGGCTTTATCCAGAAAATTCGCGCTGGCGCGTTTGCGGGATGAACGCGCTCGAAGGAGTTGCGATTTTCCGCAAAGCGAACGGCAAGCGTGCCGTCCGGCATGCGCGTGGCGGAAAGGATCGGATCAAGAAGCGACCGTGAATCATCATCGTGGTAAAGCTTGAAGAGGCAGGTCGCCTGGGGCTGCGTGAGTTTTCCATGAAGGCTCTTGTCGATTTGGTTCACCGCGTTTTCCTGAAATCCCAGCGCCCATCGCGGGGTGGTGCCGACGGTTTGTATGCGCCCTCCAAACACCAGGCCGCCATTGCCCGCATAGGCAAAACGCAATTGTCCGGCAATCAGGGCAAACACCGAATCGCGCCCCAATTGAATGGTGCCGCGGGATTGCCAAACCGAAGCCGACGGCGGCGGCGGGATGCTATAGAGCTCCACGACCCACGGATCGACTGCGGCCCTGGTGATCGGGCGCTTCACATTGGCGAGAAATTTCGCGCCGTGCTCGCGGAGCATCATATCGACCAGCGGCCGGTCCGCCGGGCAAAGCCAGCCGGTGCGGTTGAAGGCATCAATGGCGGCGGAACGCTCGGCGGCGGGAAGGCCATCCGGACCAAAAAGATCGCGGCTGATAAATCTCGCCGGCGCCGGCTTGGGCGGGCGAAACATCGCCGGTCCAACGCCCAGCGACTGCCCCAGCATCACCCCGCCAACCAGCAACACCAGCGTTCCCATCACCGCGCGAATCCACGACAACGCCACCACGGTGCGCTGGCGGCGGTCATCCTCGGCAAGCCATTTCGGGGAGAAATAGTCCCAGAAATTGGCCATGACGCTGGCGTGTGCGCCGCGGCGGCCGCCGAACCAGAGCAGCCGCACGTCGTGATGAATCAATTTCCCCACGGCGATCATCAACAGCACATCGGCGATGCAATGCGTCACCCCGGCATTGGAATCAAAGTGCCGCAGCATCAGCAACACCGCCGCGACCAGCGTCGCGGCCATGACGGCAAACGTCCAGACTGACACAAAGAGAATGACGACAATTGCGGCTTTGCTGCCGCGGCGGATGCCGAAGGAAAACAGCATCATCAAGACGCCGGGCGTGAAATAGCCGGCCAGCAACACCAGCAGCACGGTCCTCGGCTGGCTCGCCGGCCCGCTGCCGGGCAGGGACGCCTGGCCGATCACCGCGAGGAACATGAGAATCAGCCCAAAGATCGTCAGGCACGCGCCGATGATCTGCGCCAGCCGGGCGGTCATCGCCCGGTCAAGCGACTCAAGCGCGCGGCCGGCGTCGGTGCCATCGTCGGCGTAAGTCAGCAGGCCCTGCGGCTGTGGTTCTGGTTCCATGAAACACCCCGAACTCAATAGGTCTTCCCAACAGCGCAACTGGCCGCGTCACGAAATCGCAGAGATCGTAATACAAATGATGATTCCGTGCCTCGCCGCTATGATCGTTCTGATGTCCGTTCCAAACTTCAGAAAATTTCCGTCCCGCGTTCGTCCGCTGTTCGCCGGAAGCGGATCGCCATTGCTTCAGGTATCTATCCTCATTTTCCTCGCCCAGGGAATTGGCGGCTGCTTCATCCCGCTTCCTGGCGCCACGCCTACCACAGTTTCACGCAATTACACTGAGGTGCCACTGGATCTAACCCATCTTTGCGGCGGAAAAAATTCGCAATCACCCATTCATCCTGGCGTAGCAAAAACGACAGTTCACGAGGTTCTGATGACGTCGATGGCCCGCGAGAACGACCTCGGTCCGAGGGTTGACCCGTTAGCCGCAACCACGACGTCGGGAACCCTCGAGAAATACTGGTTCCACAGCAAAGGAAAACTGCTCTTCATTTGCCCGAATCCCGAAGGCGGGCTGATCGGAATTACATCCAGAAGAATCGAATATGTACTGGAGATTGATTACGACAACGCCGACATCGTGCGCGGCTGCTCTGTGAGCCAGGTGTGGCAGGGATGGACCTGGGGCGCCTCCTCGCACCCGATCTGGTCGTTGCCGTGAGCGCATCGCCGCCGTTGCCGGCTGCCTGGCGGATACGCGCTGATCGTGCGATTGAGGCGTTGACTCTTACCGCGATTGCTTGCGGATTGTCATGTCGAAATTCTTCACCATCGATTTGTACATCGCCCACACGATCGCCGAATAGGTGCCGATGGCGATCCAGCTTAAGACGAATACCCACAGCCGGCTGCCGGGGGCGTTGTCGTCGGTCCAGAGGTCGCTGGTGTAAGTGTAGGGGTCGATCAGCACGGTGATGAGCGTGAACGGGCTGAACGCCGCCGCGCCCAGGCCCAAAGGTGCGGCGTTGTGCGAGTTGAGCATCGAGAAGCTGCACCAGCCCATTGCTGCACAGATGCCCACGACGATGCCGACGCTGCTCATGACGGCCATCACTGTCTTTCGCAGCCGAAGCGACATGTTCATGCCCAGGATCGACGCAAAGGCCACCACGATGACCAACATCGCCGGCAGCAGGATGATGGCTTCGGGAAAGACCACCCATTCGAAATTGGGATCGTTCCAGTTGCTGAAGCGCCGGACGGCGTCGTAGATGATGAAGAACGCCGCACTCGCCACCGGCACCGCCACCAGAGGCAGGACAAACGCCACCAATCCGCGCAGCTTGCCCCAGATATAATAGCGGCTGGTGATCGGCGTGCTGAGAAGCAGATCGAGCGTGCCATCCTCCTTTTCGCGCGTGACCGTCGATGCGGCGGCGTTGGTCACGATCAGCAGGATGACCGCGAATTCGACAATCGTCGCGCCGAGCAGGCCCTTGCGCGCATCGCTGATGCTTAGCCTGCTCGGCGTCACGCGGGCGTCGATGGCCGTCCATGATTTGGCGACCTTCTGGCCATTTTCGTCCACGGTGAACGGCGTGGCGTTCACCGGAAGCCGGCCATTGCCGACGCGGGCCATGATAGCGTCCATGGTATACGTCGGCGGGGTTGGCGGGCCGGCGTTGGGGTCGGCCCTCGAAACCGCCTGCGAATCGATGTAGCTGAGCGTTAAATTCGGATCGAGCGGCAGCGTTTGCGGCTTGCCGTCCTCGCTGTAAACCGTGAGTTGATTCAGCGCGGGGTTATACGAACCCGCGGTGATGAACGTGGGAAACGCCGGCTTTTCGTGCATGATCACCATCGACAGCATGACCAGCGCGCCGCCGATGCCGAAGGTGATAAAGCTATACCGCAGGACCGAAGCGCGGGCGGCCGAGGCCTTGGTTTTGGCTTCGCGCCAGGCGATCGGGTTGCTCCAGACGGCGCGGGGTTTTCGGGTTTTGTCGCCGCGGGTGATATGCAGCTTTTGCAGGACCAGGGTCTTCATCGACGTGGTCGATTGCGCCAGCCGCCGAAGGAGCAAAATCGACGGCGAAATCAGCACGAAGCTGATGAAGAACATGAACGTGGTGTAAAAGTTCGCCGGGTTGCTGAGGAACCAGCCGATCGGCCAGCGTTGCAAATCGTGGGGAGCGGTCGGCAAATCGCCCAGGGCCGGCGGCATGTACGCCGAGTCGTGGAAGATCGTCCGCAGCGCCAAAAATGGATTGAGGCCGGTCATCCAGCTTGTCCTGGAAGGCACCATCGCCTTACTGACCGGATCGAAGACCGCAATCTTGAAATAGGGAACCTGGTCGAGCATGAACGTGCCCGCCAGATAAACCACGATGAACAGATAGAAGCTGAAGATAGTCCGGCGCGTGCCGACCTTCAGTACGGCAATCGCCATGGCGACAGCGCCTGTAACAATGGCGGTGGCCGCGGCGATGAGAAACGACTGCACGATGGCAACGATCGCCACCCCGCCGAAGATCTGCGTGATGGAGAAGATGGGGATGCCGCTGATGAGCAGTGCGATGACGAAAAACAGCCGCGACATCAGCGAGCCGAGTACGATCTGGCCATTGGAAAGCGGCGTGGCTAGGAGGATGTCGTAAGTCTGGCTGTCCTTCTCGGCGGTAATCGCCCCGGCGGTAAAAATCGGCGCCAGCAGCGCCACCAGCCCAAGCTGGCAATAGCTGAGAACCTGAAACAGCGAGGAGCTGGATTTGGCGAGCTCGGAAAGATTGCCGGTGGAGGCGTTGCCGCTCATCAGTGAGATGATGACCACGCCGATGAGCAGCCCGAGATAGGCGCAGCGAATCAACAGATCGCGGCGGCGTTTTCCATTCATCTGCACGACGCGCAGGAGAATGGGATTAGCCGGTAAGAGGCGCCAGAAATATTCGGCAATTCCGAGCATAAACTGTGATCTCAGGACAACGCGATCAAATATCGCCGGTTCGCTTGGCCGATTCCTTTATTCTGGCAAAACCAGTCGACGCCACATAGAATTTAAACCGTGGAACGCGACAATTTTGAAAATAGCCTTCGTGCACATCAGCACCGCCGTCCGTTTCAGTCCTTCACCGTCGAGCTTTCCAGCGGCGATCGTATTCAAGTCGATCATCCGCAAGCCATGGTGATTCGCGGCGGCGTCGCAGTTTACATCAGTTCGCAAGGCACGCCGACGATCCTCGATCACCAGGGTGTTACGCAAATCATTGGCGAATCAAAACAAACCGCGTGAAGCTCCCTTAAACTGACGGTTCTGAAAAACTCTCATCGTGACACGGCCGTCTCGGCCGTGCGTGGAACGAGAAAAAGCGAGGAACATTTGTCACCGATGATTCTTGAAGTCATCACATCTCCAGCACGGGCGGGACGCCCGTGTCACGTAAAAGCGTGAGTTCGCTTCCGAAACGTGGTCCTCATTCGGTATTTGGCCTATTGAACCATTCCCTTCGTCAATCGCATAAACGCCGTTTCCAGATTCACCTCTTCTTCCTTCAACATGGTCAATTTATACCCCGCGCCCAGAAGCCGCTGGGCGATGAAGTTGAAATCGCTGATCCCATCCTTCAGCGCCACTTCCATATGGCTATTCTGCGACCGCACCTCGGCCACGTTTGGATCCTCGGCCAGCAGGGTTGCCGCCAGGTCTGCATTCTCGGCGACGCTCACATGCAGCACTGTGCCGGACTTGGCGCGCTTGACGATATCGGACACCGGGCCGCTGTAGAGAAGCTCGCCCTGCTCGATGATGCCGACTTTGTTACACAAATCCGCCAGTTCCGGCAGGATGTGCGAGCTGATGAGAATCGTCTTATCCCGGCGCTGCAGTTCCTTCAGCAGCTCGCGCATTTCGATGCGGGCGCGGGGGTCGAGATTTCCCGCCGGCTCGTCCAGCAGCAGCACCTTCGGATCGTGAACCAGCACCCGGCCGATGGAAAGGCGCTGCTTCATGCCGCGCGAAAGGCCATCGACGAGCGCATCGCGCTTGTAGGCCAGGTCGGTGAGTTCCAAAACGTCGTTGACGACCTTGGTGCGGGCCGGGCCGTTGATTCCATAGGCGGCGGCGAAGAACTCCAGATATTCCTGCACCACCATGTCTTCATACGCGCCGAAGTAGTCCGGCACATAGCCGATCAGCGGGCGAATCTGGCGCGATTGATACCCGACGACAAAATCGCAAACCCGCGCTTCGCCCCAAGTGGGCTGAAGGAGGGTGGCGAGGATTTTGATGGTGGTGCTTTTGCCGGCGCCGTTGGGGCCGATGAAGCCGTAGCAATCCCCTTCATTGATTTCGAGGTTCAAATTCGACAGGGCAACGAGGGTGCCATATCGCTTGGTGAGATTAACGGTTTTGATCATCACCGACATTGTTTGAGAACCTCCTACTCACTCTTCGCTTCATTCTTCGCTGCGTCCTTCTCCATTTCGCTGCGGTCGACGGGAAGGGCGAACTGATAGAGTACCCGGCCTTCGCCGCCAACGCGCGATCCCTGGACGTTTAAGGTAAACGGAAGCGGCTTTTCGTCGTTGTCCGATTGCGCCAGGATCACCAGCCGGCCGGCCGCCACCGACGGCGACATATTCAAAATCGTTCCGCCCCGGCGGACGAAATCGACTCGATTGTGGTTTTGCGGGTCATTCAACCCGGGCGCGATGCGATCGAAGAGGCTCAGGAGGGGAAACGCCTTGGGGACGGCCGATTCGAAGTCGGCCTGGCCGCGCGAATCGTCCCCGCCGCCCATCGCCCCCCCGCCGGTCCATCGCGTCCAGTAGTTTTCCCAACCAGTTAAGCCGTTCTTGCCGCCGATAGGGGATTTGATGCTCGACGTATTATTCGCATTGCGCGGGTCGGCGGCCGTCGTGATCACACTGTCGTTGGTTCCAAGATCTTTTGCCCCGGCGTATTCGGCGTTCAGATCGATGGGCGTATCCTTTTTCCATTTCGGAACGTATAAGCAAATATCCTGGGAAGTGCCGTTGTGCCCCAGATAATTGAAGACAAAATAAACGTATTTGAGGTCGGTGCCGGTTGAATTAATCAGCGTGCCGCTGATGTATCCCGATGCGCCTTTATTGATGGTCGGCGGAATCAGTTTCGCCGATCCGTCGATTCCGCCTTTCAGATCACCCACCCAGCGCACCTGCAGCTTCTTCAGCGTGCTGCGGAACGGAACGCGGATGCTGACCGGCTGCGGGTCATCGTGAATCGGGATGCCATACACCTGCGATGCCGGGAATTCGGTGTCGCCGACGTACTGCGGATGCAATTGCAACGGCGTGATGTAGCTGAGCGCATCTTTCGACGTGTCGTCCAGGGCGATGGTCTGATCCCCGTCGCGCGGGATGTACAGGCCCACCCGGCTATAGATATAAGCCGGCTCCCCGATGACCTGGCGAACGACCGTCAAGTGCCTGATTTCCGCATCGCCGCGTAAAACCAGCCGCACCAGCAGGACCGTCAGTGCGGTGCCGGCAAATGCCCACGCGCCGAAGATAAACCAGTTCAGCTCCTTGCGTTTTTTGCGGCTGAGGAAAAGGTAAGTGCCCGGCCCCGCCGCCACCCAGTACAGGATGAAAAACAACACCGCCAGGAACACATACGCCGCCCCTTTGGAGGCGTAATCGGTTCCCTGGTTCATCCATTTGCTCAGGTCGATGTCCCCTTCGCCGTTTTCACGATTGCCTTTTTCGCGGTCGGCATTGGAATCCCCAATGGCGTCGTCGACGGTGAACGTATTTTGCCGCCAGCCGATCACCCGATCCCACACATGCGCCCACACATCCGGGTCCGATCCGACCAATGCTTTATCGCCAAGATCCTGCGCCACCCACGTGACCGATCCCAGCCCGCGCGGAGCGCGCACCAGATACGGCGTCTTCTCCTTGGCCGACCACGGCTCCCACACTTCAACCACCGAATTGGCGCGCAGCTTCGGCCTGGCGATCTTGATCGGATTCTTCCCATCCGCATCGAGCAGGTGCCAATACGTGTTGACCTTCAGCGTATACGACACCGGCTGCGCCAATACCGCCAAAGCATCCCGCTCCGGCGAGCCAGGCGCCGCCTTCTTCTCGTCCACCAGCGTCTTCTTTTCGCCGAAGGTGATCTGCCAGTTGCCGTTGGCATCTTTCGTTTCAACCGGCAGCAATGGTCCAAGCGCCTCAATCTTATGAAGGTCGGTCGATTGGCAGACGATCAGTTTCCCGCCTTCGCGAACATATTGCTCCAGCGCCGCCCGCCGATGGGCTCCCGATGCGTCCAGATCGTCGGCATTTCCGCTGAGCCAGACGACGGCATCCACCGCATCGTAATAGAGCGCATTTTCGCCCAGATCCGATGGATTGACCGGAATCATGTCCACGAACTCGGCCAGGCCAGCCGCCTTGTCATATCCGCGGAAGGTCAGCGCGCTGCTGCCATCGGTCACCACCAATACCAGCCGCACGCCAGGCTTTTTCCAGTCAAACCCGGTGCGAACCGGATCAATATCGGTCAGCCCGAACGTCACCGGCAGCCGATCGATCACCACCTTGGCATCGTCCGGCTTTTTCCCTTCGCCGGGCGGCAGGCAGACCCGCACATGAATCGACCGCTGCGCCTCGCCCGGCGAGATAAGCTGGTCATTCCCCAGGCTTTTTTGCGGCACGAAATAGACGTCGAATTTTTCCCGCACCTGCGGGCTGAGGGTGATCTCGCGCGTGTAGACGACGCGGTCCTTGTCCAGGTCTTCCTGCCAGACCTGAAGCTGATATTGCATCGGCTCGCTGATTTGCGATTTGAGATTGACGCGAATGGGGTTCCAGCAGTCCGGGCGAATGCAGTCGCCGATCCCAACGCTTTCGACAAACCCGGTGACCTGAGCCAACGCGCCTGACGAAACGAGGAGCAGGAAGACTAACCCCGCGAGGAAGGAACGCATCGTGAATGAATGTACGCTGGCGAACGGCTAGCGTCAATGTGGGAGGCAGGAAGCGATTTTACGGCGTCTGCTCGTCTTCCGGCCAATCATCCCCCGCGCGCAGCGATCGAGCGGCTGAACGATCAGCTTTCGCGAGAAAATCGTTGTACGTCTGTACTGAGCGACAAGATCTTTCCAAGCCGGATCATGTTTTCCGCGCACGGGAAGATTGTGTGCAACACAACGCCGCGGATGATCGTAGGAAATGAGGGCTTGGCCATATAGCTTTAACGTGGCACGGGCGGCCCGCCCGTGGTTGCGGTACGTTGCGACGTGCTTGCGAAGGTGGTAAGAATCGCGGCCCACCGACCACCTACATAGCCGGTCTTTCGTGACTATCAGGGCGGGATTGGCCGGAGTACTGGCCAAGGCGACGGCGTACGGTCGCCCACGGGCGAGCCACCCGTGCCACGCTAAATGTCCGGCTTGACAGACAGGCAGCCCGTTGCCACTCTTTATCGCGTCCAAGTCCGCAAACCAATGCCACACAAGCCCGGGGTGTTCCATGAAAACTTCGCCAACCGCCTCGAATTTCTCTCGACCACGGCTCTTCTTCGCCGCGACCATCGTTATGAGCGCGATGCTCTTCGCCGCCGCGGCAACGGCCATGGCCGGCAGCATTTTTGACGATGATTACGTGCCGCCCAAGCGTTCAGAGCCGGCAACGCCACCGCCGGCGGTGGCTCCAACTGTTCCACCTTCGCCTTCACCAGAGACGCCAGCGCCGCCGGTGGTTCGCCCACCGGATGCGGCCCCGCCGGTCAGGGTTCCGGCGCCGACTGCCGTTCATCGGCAGATTCCCGATCATGCAACGCGCACGAAAATGCGAAAGCTGTTTGAGGAGGTTTACGCCAAGGAATTGAAGGATCACACCCCCGCCGGCCGGCGAAAGCTTGGCGAATCGCTGCTGGATGAGGCGAAGAAAAACGCCGAGGGTTCCCCCGATCGATTCGTGCTTCTAACCGGGGCGATCCAATCGGCTGAGGAAGGGCAATCCCTGCGCATCTGCTTCGCAGCAGCCAAAATCCTTTCATCCGAGTACGGCACCGACGAACTGGCGACCAAAGCCGACGCGATCGTCAAAGCCGGCAGCGGCTCGGCCCCCGCGGCGTTTGCCACTGTCTCCAACATCGAAGCGACACTGAACCTGGCCGATCAACTGGTCGAGGAAGATGACTTCGCCACGGCTGCCCAGGTTGAAGCCGTATTGCAACGGGTGATCGGCAGCATTCCCGATGCCGATCTGAAAAGCGATGTAAGAAACCAGATTCGCGAAGTGGCCGCCATGCGCGAGGCGACGGAAAAAGTCGCGCCGGCCATGGCGAAACTCAAGCAATCGCCTGAAGATTCCGCCGCCAATTTGGCCGTGGGAAGTTACTACTGCTTTCAACGAGGAAAATGGGGAATCGGCTTGCCGTTGCTGGCAAAGTCGAGTGATCCGGAATTAAAGAAACTTGCTGGAAATGAGTTGGCCGGTTTGGCTGGGGCGGATGCGATTGCGGATGGGTGGTACGACGAAGCTCCGAAACTGGCTCCGGCGGATAGGCCAAAGGCGTTGCAACATGCAGGGGTGCTGTATCGAACAGCGCTTGCCGAACTGACGGGCCTGCGGAAACTCGCGGTTGAAAAACGGATTGCCCAAATCCCACGAGCGACAAGGGCGCGGCACATCGACCTTATCGAATTATTTGACTCGGCGAGCGCGGTGAGGGGAAATTGGCAGGTGCGCGGGGGAGCTATTGTTGTCGACCCCTCAGATTTTGCTCGCGCGGGCTTCGCCTACGAACCGCCCGAAGAATACGATTTTGTAGTGTCATTCACGGTCGAGCATCAGAAGGGCGCGGTGTTGCAGATTCTATATAGTGCAGGCCACCAATTCAGCTTTCAAATTGGCGGGGGCAAAGGGACTATGGCGGGATTCGACATGGTCAGGGGCAAGGGCGTTATGGATAACAAAACCGCAAAGCTGAAGAAGCGGTGGCTGAGCGACGGCCAGCGCTACACCTCCGTTGTAAAGGTGCGAAAGACGGGCGTCGAGGCGTACCTGGACGGACAATTTGTAACGGCGTTGGGCGCGGATGTTTCAGATACAAGTCTCTACGGAGATTGGTCACTCGCTCAACCGGAGGAGGTCGGCATTGGCGCGTATCAGGGGTCGATCCGTTTCGATACGGCCGAAATCATCGAAATCACTGGTGAAGGAAAACGGCTGACCAAATAAGCGTAGCAAAAAATTGGTATTCCATGAAATCGTTGGTGAAACACTTTGATTCGAATGTACTTGGGTGCATGTTGCGGGTTATAGCATGCGCTGTCGGGGCCGTCATACTCATCGTGACGCCGGCGGCAAAGGCCGGAAGCATCTTCGATGATGACTACGTGCCGCCGAAGCGTTCGGAGCCGGCGAAGCCGTCGCCCGCGCCGGTTGCTCCCAGCGTCACGCCTTCGTCTTCACCAAACGCGCCGGCGCCGCCTGCCGTGCGGCCGCCTGATGGCACTCCGCCGGTTCGAGCCGTTCATCGGCAGGTTCCCGACCATGCAACGCGCACGAAGTTGCGGAAGCTTTTTGAGGAAGTTTACGCCAAGGAATTGAAGGACCGTACGCCAGCCGGGCGGCGGAAGCTGGCCGAATCGCTTTTAGATGAGGCCCGAAAAAACCCCGAAGGTTCCCCCGATCGATTCGTGCTTCTAACCGGCGCGATCCAATCGGCGGAGGAAGGCCAATCTCTGCGCATCTGCTTCGCGGCGGCCAAAATCCTTTCATCCGAGTACGGCACCGACGAACTGGCGACCGAAGCCGACGCGATCTCAAAAGCGGGCGGCGATTCCACCCCGGCGGCGTTTGCCACGGTTTCCAACATCGAAGCGGCACTGGACCTGGCCGATCAACTGGTCGAAGAAGATGACTTCGCCACGGCTGCCCAAGTTGAAGCCGTATTGCAACGGGTGATCGGCAGCATTCCGGATGCCGATCTGAAAAGCGATGTAAGAAATCAGATTCGCGAAGTCGCCGCCATGCGCGAGGCGACGGAAAAGGTCGCGCCGGCCATCACGAAACTCAAGCAATCGCCTGAAGATCCCGCCGCCAACTTGGCCGTGGGAAGTTACTACTGCTTTCAACTAGGAAAATGGGGAATCGGCTTGCCGTTGCTGGCGAAGTCGAGCGATCCGGAATTGATGAAACTTGCTGGAAATGAGTTGGCCGGCTCGGCCGGCGCCGATGCGATAGCCGATGGGTGGTACGAGGCCGCTCCGAAGCTTGCGCCGGCGGATAGTCCGAAAGCGCTGCAACATGCGGCGGCGCTGTATCGCACCGCGCTTGCCGATCTAACGGGGCTGCGAAAGCTGGCGGTAGAGAAACGGATCGATCAGATCCCGCAGGGCCGGCAGCGGCGGATTGATTTGCTCGCTCTGTTTGATCCGGCGACCGACGTCATTAAGGGAAACTGGCGAATGGAGGACGGATCACTGCTTTCGGACTCGAGCGATGAACCGCGCGTCCGTTTTCCTTATCATCCGCCGGCAGAATACGATTTCCGAATCGAATTCACCCGTATCAAAGGAAATGACAACGTTTCGCAGGTCTTCACAAAAGGCGGACATGCCGTCCGTTGGGCGATGGCAGCTTACCGGAATCGGGTCTGCGGGTTTGAGGTTATTGACGGCGTCAACTGTTATGACAGCAAAACCAGCGCGAAGAAGGATAAATGGTTTGCGGTTGGAAAAAAGCATTCCGCTGTCCTCAAAATACGCGCGCAATCCGTGCAGGCGATAATCGACGGCAAGCTCATTAGCGAGTGGGAGACTGACGACGGACGCGGGGCGACCAACCCAATACCAATCGGCGACGACTTGGCTTTGGGACTTGGAACGTGCCGGAGCGTATTCGCGTTTTCGGAAATTGAGGTGGTCGAAGTATCCGGGCCAGGCGAAATGGCGCCGCCAAAGTAGCAGCAGAACCTGATTGGAGATATCGAATTTCAGAAAAAATCGGCGTGCACCGGCCGCAAGAGCATGTCCAAATAAACAACGCCGAAAAAGTTGGTGTTCAATGAAACCATTGATGAAGAATTTGGATTGGAGTCGGACTGGACCCATGCTGCAGGTGGCAGCTTGCATCATGGGAGTCGTGATTCTCGTCCAAGCGCCGGCGACGAAGGCGGGAAGCATTTTTGACGATGATTATGTGCCGCCCAAGCGTTCGGAGCCTGCGGCTCGTCCGCCTGTGCCGGTCGCACCGACCATTCCGCCCGCGCCCTCGCCCGAAACGCCAGCGCCGCCGGTGGTTCGCCCACCGGATGCGGCCCCACCGGTAACAGCCCCGCCTGTTCCAGCCGTTCATCGGCAGATTCCCGATCGTGCAACGCGCACGAAAATGCGAAAGCTATTCGAGGAAGTCTATGCCAAGGAACTAAAGGACCACACCGCTGCGGCCCGCCGGAAGCTTGCTGAATCCCTGCTGGATGAAGCGAAGAAAAATGCGGAGGGTTCTCCCGATCGATTCGTGCTTCTAACCGGGGCGATCCAATCGGCAGAGGAAGGCCAATCCTTGCGCATCTGCTTCGCGGCGGCCAAAATCCTTTCATCCGAGTACGGCACCGACGAGCTGGCAACTGAAGCCGACGCAACTTCAAAGACGGGCAACATGTCCACCCCGGCGGCATTTGCCACCGTTTCCAACATCGAAGCGGCACTGAACCTGGCCGATCAACTCGTCGACGAAAACGACTTCGCCACGGCTGCACAGGTTGAAGCTGTCCTCCAACGGGTAATCGGCAGCGTTCCCGACGCCGATCTGAAGAGCGATGTAAGAAACCAGATTCGCGAAGTCGCCGCCATGCGAGAGGCGACAGAAAAAGTCGCGCCGTCCGTCGCGGAGCTTAAGCAATCGCCTGATGACCCAGCCGCCAATCTGGCCGTCGGAAGCTATTACTGCTTTGAACGAGGGAAATGGGCTATCGGCTTGCCGTTGCTGGCAAAATCGAGCGATCCGGAATTGAAGAAACTTGCGGCAAATGAACTGGCTGGTGCGGCCGGGGCGGACTCAATAGCCGATGGGTGGTACGAGGCCGCTCCGAAGCTGTCGCCGGCGGATGATCCGAAAGCCCTGCAACACGCGGCGGCGCTGTATCGCACCGCACTTGCCGATCTAACGGGGCTGCGAAAGCTGGCGGTTGAGAAACGGATTGCTCAAATCCCGCCGGGGCGGCGGCGACGGGTTGATTTGATCGACCTATTTGACCCCGCAACCAGCGTTATTCACGGGGTATGGCGAATTCAGGACGGATCGCTTGTCCCTCAGCCCGCGGATGGCGCTCGCGTGGACTTCTGCTATGAACCGCCCGAAGAATACGATTTCCAGGTCACTTTCACCGTTGAGACGCCAGGCGACGCGTTGGCCCAGATTTGCTACGCGTCGGGCGACCAATTTCTGTACGCACTCGCCGGATGGGGAAACAGCATTTCGGGGTTTGAACTGCTCGGCGGCGTCGGGGCATCTGAAAACAAAACTGCGAAGCGGAAGAGTAACTGGCTCGTTCGCGGCCAACGCTACATTTCCGTCGTGAAAGTGCGAAAGAGCAGAGTCGAGGCGTATCTGAACGGGCAATTAGTTACTGGAATCGACACCGACTATTCCAACTTCAGCCTATACGGTCCGTTCAAGCTCGCACATGACAACTCTGTTGGCATTATTGCGGGCAAAGACGGCGTCCGCTTCGAAACAGCCGAAATCATCGAAATCACCGGCGAGGGCAAACGCCTCTCCAAATAATTCACCCTACTCCGCATACCGATCCCCGCCGAATCCGCGGTTCACGCTCGTGTAATGCGTGAGTTTTGCGTTGAATTCCAGCGTCATCGTGTCGCCGTTGGAGATGTGCAGGATGACGGTACGCGGGCCGGCGATTTTGTAGGTGCCGTGCATGCCGTGGTGCTCGACGGTGCCGTCGGCATGGAAGGTCATCAGCACATCGTGTGTGTACCAGCCCCATTTTGAATCGAGCAGCGCCTTTTTCAGCTCGGCCAAAGCAGCCGGCGAGCCGGCGCTGGCCGGGGCGGGAGGCGGCTTTACCGCGGCGGGCCTGGGAGCCTCGGCGGGCGGCGGGTTGGCGCTGGGCGCTGCGGAGGGAACCGCGCTCACCACTGCATCGGGAACGTCGATCGGCGTGAGGTGCAGGATTCCCGCCTGCTGGTCGAGGCGGCAGACGAAATGCCGCTGAAACGTCCCGCCGAGCAAGTCCGGCACGCGCACTTTTCCCGGCGGGCTGATTGTGCATATCACATTCTCGGCGGAGAAGCCGCCAACCGTCATCACGCGAACGGTGATCTGCCGGGCTTCGACGGTGGTGCCGTCGGCTATGGTGAATTTGACAACGGGGTCCTGGTCGGTGGCCTTGAGGCCGAACTCGGCGGCGGTTTCAGCGCTCAAGGAAACCGACGACGCGCCCGAATCCCAGATCATGTCGTGCTTCTTGCCATGGATCGTGACTTCCACGACCGGTACGCCTGCCTCCATTCGCACCGGAATGCCGTCGGCCGATATGTCGCTGATGCATTTCTTCAGGAACGCGGCATCCGCCAGAAATGTGCCCGAAGGCCCAAGCTTGAGCGGCTCTGCTGCGCCTTTATTGCACTGGTCGATGACTGCCTTTAGGGCGCGGTCCTTTGCCAACTCGGCGTAAGCCGCCGCCGCGGCATCGGCGCTTTTGCCGGCGGTGAGAACCGCTTCGTTGTAAAGCGACTGCGAATCCTCGATCTTCCCCTCCTTCTTCTTTAGCTCATCCAGTTGATTCTTGCGCGCGGTGACTTGCTTCAGGGTTTCGTTATACGGATTGACGTATCGATTGTACTCGGCGGGGTTGTCCTTCACCTTGGCCATTTGGGCGTCGAGGTTCGCCAATTCGGAATTGAGGTTGATCAGCGCATCGAGCGAGGCCTTGATAGCCCGGGCCGTGGCGGCCCGCGAGAGGGATTCAGTGACGAGCTTCGATTTGAGTGCGCGGACGGAATTGGCCGCCGTGTGAACCTCGGCGTCTTGCGGGATGACAAGGAGGAATCCGAGTTTTGTCAGGCCCTTGGACCTGAAGATGCCCTCGGCAGATGCCGCGTTGCCTGTGCTTACATCGGCAAAAGACCCCGCCTCTGCTGCCGGGGCGATTGCCGGAGCGGCGAATGTGGCGGCGGCGAACAGGACGCCTGCGAAGAAGGCATCTCGAACTTTCAAATGGTTCCCCATGATCGAGCCTCCCTGCTGCAAAGCAGTGGATTAAACGTACGGCGATCCGATGTTGGAAAGGCTGGGTATTATCTGAATTGCAAGCCGGGGTCGCAAGGGCTTAAGCATCGCCAACGGTGTTGGTGCCGGTGGTTGCATGATTCGAGCGGAAATGCCGGGTGATGACCTTGACGCGCAAAACGCTTTTCGGCCGCGCGGGTAAATAATGGAGGACCACTGCCGAACGCCGCGCCATCGCGGGAAACATCGCCGGAAGGGATTCGGATGCTTACGCTTTCAGATCATTTGCCTGATCGCACCTGCCAGGGATACAGCCGGCGCGACTTTCTACGCGTCGGAAGCCTGGCGCTGGGCGGATTGACGCTGGCCGGGTTGCTGGGAGCGCGGGCGGAGGCGGGCGAAATCGCCCGGGCGGTCACGGGGAAATCGGTGGTGCTGCTTTTCCTGCAAGGCGGGCCGCCTCATATTGAGTTTTTCGATCCGAAGATGACTGCGCCGCCGGATTTTCACAGCATCACCGGCGAAGTAAAAACCGCGCTTCCGGGCGTTACGTTCGGCGGAACATTCCCCAAGCTTGCCGCGATGGCCGACAAGCTCGCCATCGTCCGTTCCTACGGCACCAACAACGGAGAGCATACCTATCAGCAGGTGCTCAGCGGCCGAAACGCCCTCAAGGCCACCATGGGCGCGCTGTACTCCCGCATCGCCGGGACCAGCGATCCGAAAACGGGAATGCCTTCCAACACGCTTATTCTTCCTGAATCGCTCGATCCGACGCTGAAGCTGCAGCGGAATTTTGAAACCGATGCGCTGCCGACACTAACGGCCCCGGGCGCGCTTGGCGCGACCTATGAAGCGTTTAACACCGCCGGGGGCGGCGATTTGAACAAGGACATGCGGCTGGCGATGTCGCCGGAGCGATTCCAGGACCGGCGCTCGCTTCTGAAAAGCCTCGACGCGTTTCGCCGGCGAATGGACGCCAGCGGCGCGGTCGAACGAGCCGACCAATATCAGCAGCAGGCGTACGATGTCGTCACCGGCGGCGTGGCCAGCGCGTTTGATCTTTCCAAGGAAGACCCGCGCACCATCGAACGCTATGACACCAGCAAACTGTTCGACATCGAGGAACTGCACCGCTGGAACGACATGCGCCGCGCATCAAATCTGCTCGGCAGGCAGTTGCTCATGGCCCGGCGGCTCTGCGAGGCGGGATGCGGCTTCGTGACCGTGAGCGATTGCGGCTGGGATTATCACGCCAACGGCAACAGCCCCAAACAGATGGCCGGAATTCATCCAATGGGCGGGCAGGTGGATCATGCCGTCAGCGCATTTATCGAGGATATATACCAGCGCGGCCTGAGCGACAAGATCATGCTGGTGGTGACCGGCGAAATGGGCCGCACGCCAAGGCTGAATAAGGATGGCGGCCGCGATCATTATGGAAAACTGACAACGCTGATGCTGGCCGGCGGCGGATTAAAAACCGGCCAGGTGATCGGTGAATCCGACCCCCACGCCACCGAGCCGGTGACCACGCCCTATGGCCCGGAAAACCTGCTGGCAACGGTAATGCGCGGCGTTCTGGATGTCGCCGCCGTCCGCACCATGCCGGAAATCCCCAGCGACGTCGCCACCGCCATCAGCGATCCGGAGCCGATCCGGGAATTGTTCTAATAATGAGAACTGGCTTACGACCGTTTTTCTGCCATGACGATCTGGAATCAAGCAGTGAGTTGCCAAATGAAAATGAACCGGAACCCCGCGCCCCGTGCGATCCTGGGCACGCTATTGTTGCTCATCTCGACCTGCGCGTCAGCCCAGCAGCCGACATCTGTCGGGGACGAAAACAAGGGCAAATGGTCGAACTTCACCGAAGCGTTCAACAAGGCCTCGGGAAAGAGCGACTTTCGCCTGACGTTGGCGGTGGACCGGGCGAGCGGGAAGCTTTTCGTCAGCCAGTGGTTCACCGGGGTCTGGATGAGCAGCGACAAGGCTGAATCGTTTTCCCGCGCCGATGGCGGCAAGATCAGTGCGGGTGGCCCGTTTTCCTGCTATGCGATGCTCGCCGATCCGGAGGGGGGCAGACTGGCCGTCTTCAACATGAATAACAAGCCGGGTCCCAGCGGATATTCACTCGATGGGGGCAAGACGTGGGAGAGCTTTGCGCCGGTGGGGCGAAACTGGGATTATGGCGCGATCGACTGGGAGAGCAAGGCGGTGCTGGCGTTTCGCCATGAAGATAACGGCGTGCATTTCAGCCCGGACCTGGGGAAGACGTGGTCGCAACTGGACCTCAAACGCGGCGAGCTGTTCGGGCTGGGGATTTTTGGCGCGAGAGAACTTGTAATCAGCAACTGGCAGAGCATCCAGCGGAGCGCGGATGGGGGAAAGACGTGGGCGACAGTTGCGCCGTACCCGTGTACGGGCACGGTGCAAATTTATAAGGGGACTGGATACTGGTTGAGCAACAAGTGGATGAGGGAGGAGAAGAGGTGGAGCGCGTCGCTGCTTATGTCCAACGACAAGGGCAAGACGTGGCAGGAATCGGGCAAGCCGTTACAGGGCACGATGTTCTGCTCTGGCCCGTTCTTCGGCAAGGATGAGAGGCAGTTGTTTGTGGCCACGCTGAAAGGGATCGTGGAGAGCATCGACGGCGGCGCGACGTGGAGAACGGTGGCCGATTATCCCGCCGACGCCCCCCCGTTTGGCGATCATAAAAATGGGTGCGGATTTCCGAGCCTCGGGTTCGATCCGGCGGGGAATGTGTTTTACGTGTTCCTGCCGAATGTCAAGAAATGGCCGGACGGGCAGCTATATAAGTATGTGAGATGAGCGCCTTCCACCCAAAATTCATTGTGTGACGTGCGCCGGACATGGGTATAACTCCTGCACCATGCCCGAGCGGGAAATTCCCATTACTCTTGTCGTGCGCGAATTGGACGACGACGTTGTCGTGGCGACGCCGTTGTTGTTTGACGAGGTCGCCTGCTGCCAGGACAGCGCCCAAGGCGCTCTAGCGGCGGCGCGCGAGCTTGCCAAGCGCGCGGCGGAGGCGTCGGCAAACTTTATTCTGCATCAGCGCTGCCTGTTGGGCGAGGTGACGCTGCATACCGTGGAAATCACCCTGCCGCCGCCGACGAAGAGCGAATTTTGGAGCGAGCCGGTCGAGCTGAAATTTGCCATGGTGCGCTGGCGGCATGGGACCGATGCGTATCTGGCAATGGTGCCGGAATTGGGGATTGAGATCATGGCCGCGCGCGAGCCGGACCTTAATCGCATGATTCCCGAGCACATCGTCGCGGCGCTGCGGCGGAATAAAACCGCCGAGTCGCTTTATGAGCTGGCGCTTGTGCAGCGGTCGACGAAGGTGACACTGGAACGCTCGAGCATTTCCGCCAATATCAAAACGCCGCGAAGCATCGAGCAGGATGAAGGAAAGGAAAAGGAGCCCAAGCCGGCAATCGAGGAGGTCGGGACGGTGTTGGACGCCGGGCCGCTTTCGCCGGCGTATGCGATGGAGGCAATCGTCGAACAGATGGCCGATGCGCTGGGCGGGCGGCATCCGCGCAGCGTGCTGCCGGTTGCCACGTAATGAAGCTGTTCGTTCTTGGACACCGCTTCCCGCCCCGATTATCCTCCCTGAATGATCTTTCCCCGCCGCTGCTCGATCGCGTTGGCGTTTTTGATGTTTCTCTGCGCTGCCCGGCTATGCCGGGCTGAAGCGCCGGTGGAATTTCTGGACTTGAAGGCTGCCAAGGCCGCCATTGTTGATGATGCGGATGAGCCTTATTTTTCGAAGCTAAACGCCGCGGAAATCGCCGGGCGGACTGGGCAGCCAGTGGTTGGCGAGAAACTTGAAGCGGCGCGGGCTGATTGCCGGCGGAGATATCAGGAGGGCGTGCGGGAATTCACCGCCGCCGAGCAGGAAATGCTGCGCTGGTATGTTGCGCGAATCGGGCCAATAGTGAAGGATTACCCCGCGTACGCGGACGTGCCGTGGAGCTTCATCAAGGTGACCAATTCCGTTGAAGCCGGCATGCCGCACACCCGCGGGAAGCACATCGTGTTGTCGGAAGAGGCGCTGGGCATATTGACGGCGATAAAGGCGCAAAACGCCGACAACGCAATGGCCTTCGGCGGCGATGTGCTCATTCATGAAAAGTCGCACGTTTTTCAGCGGTATCATCCGAAGTTGATGGCCGGCCTGTATGCCGACGTGTGGCACTATCGGCAGGCGACGGTGAAGAGCGATGCGTGGATCGACTCACGCCAAGTTACCAACCCTGACGGGATTGTCTGCGACTGGGTCTACGGCTTGTCCGATTCGAGCTGGATTTGGCCTTTGATTATCCTGAAGGATCCCGATCATCCATCGCTTGAGCAGATGCGGATGGTAGCCGTGGAGCTGACGGCGACGGAGAAGGGATTTGCGGTGAAGGCGGACGCCGACGGGAAGCCGGTGGTGCATGATTTGATGAAGATCAAGGAGTACCGCGAAGCTTTTGCGCCCAGCGGCAACATTTATCACCCCAACGAAACCGAGGCGGACCTGTTCGCCAGCATGGTGGTTGACGATGACCGCAAGGCGCACGGAATGAAGCCGCTGCATTCGGGCGACGGCAAGGACCTGGCATCGCAACATTTTGATGCGCTGCGCGCGTGGTGCAGGAAGAACATGGGGAGCAGCGAAGAAAAAACCGGGGGGAAAAAGCAGCCGTAACCGGGAAGAGGCGAATTATTCCTCGCGCATTTGCGGTTGTCCGCTCGACGCCGGTTCTGAGGTACTCCTCAGCGCGGCCTGCGGCCGCAACCAAAGCCAATGCGATATCGCCACAGATGAAAGACCGATGGACCCAGATAGAACTCCAAACGTGGCAGTCTTATCTGGGTCCATCCTGTTCATCCATGTTAATTCCTCTTCGAATGCTCCCGTCTGCTTCGATGTCGTGCGAAACGGCATGGATTGCGGATCCGGTATAAATTACCCAGACCAAATAGCCCGCGGCGTTTAGTGGCAGATAACTGCCCCGCCAATCCAGCGCCCAGGCGGCGCGGAAAGAAAAGATATCAGATTGAAAATATCTCGCCGGTCTTTTTGGAAGGATCGATATGCTGCAAATGAGCTTCACAGGGATGAGCGGAATCAGCCTGCACCCCCCAGCCGTGCCAAACGCGGCGCCCGCAACGACGATTGCGGCGTCGGCCACCGCCGCCCTTCAGGAGGCGACCGAAACACCCTTCCAGACCGCCGAGGAGGCGCGTGCCGGCGATCCGATCGCTATCGAAAAAATGCTCGAGGAGCAACGGCATGCGATGGGCGAACTCTGGAAGGGAAAAGCCATCGACCAGCTTGCGTGAGGCTGGCCTGCGCTTTCAGCGGCTATTTGCCGGCGCCGCGGCTCGACTGAGTTCGGCGAAGTTCCGTGCCACTTCGCGCTTTATCCGCGCGTCGAACGGCGTTTTTTCGGCGCACGTTTTGGACCGGCTTTCTCCACCTTTCGCTTCGCCGCCTCGTCGATCACATCCTGCAACATCTTCCCGGCTTCGCCGCCTTTGGCGGGCCGGTTGGATTCCCAGATGTCGGGTTTGTCGGCGGCGAGGATGTCGGCGAAATCGCCGAAGCTTTTCACGCTGTCGGGCGCTTTGCCCGTCACGTCGATTGCGCCCGCCCAGTCATCGCGATGCTTGATGAGCAGCCAGCTTCGGCTTTCACCCGTTGAATCGGGGCGCGGGCCGCGTGTGCGCACCAAAACCCACGATCCCTTCAGTTTTACGCCATCCAGGCGAAACTTGATTTCGCCGGCCGCCAGAGCCGCATCGACGTCTTCAAATCCGTCTTGCGGCTTCCACGTTCCGGTGTCCCAGAGCATGACAATTCCGGCGCCATATCCCGAGGGAATCACGCCCTCGAAGTCGCCATAATCCAGCGGATGATCTTCCACGCGCATGGCCAGACGTTTGTCCTTTGGATTCAACGATGGGCCTTTGGGAACCGCCCACGATAAGAGAACGCCATGATGTTCGAGCCGAAAATCGTAATGCAGATGGCTTGCCAGATGTTTTTGCACGCAGAACATCGGCGACTTCTTTTTCGCCGACCGGCCCCGGGCTTTTTCCCGTCCGCTGGGTTCCGGCGTGGAATTGAAATTACGCCTGGCCTGATAAACCTTCAGCGATTGGGATTTGCTCGAATTTCGCGCCATCTGGCAAATGGTAACGATCTGTAGCCGGGGCGCGAACGCCGGATCGGCGAAAGGCAAATCCCAGAGTCGCGCCATTTTTCGGCAGAATGGGTGAGACTGCCCGGCTGGCCGTTTCACGAACCAATTTCCAGACCGACAAAAAATTTCAGGGAAGAAATCCCTCGCCGTCGCGGAACATAGCCACGAGACGGCATTGTATTTCTACATTGCCCGCGGCACCGCTATCATGCGGCCGGCGTGCGATTTGTGTCCTGGAGCCAAGGCTGAGTTGAGGAGTGACATGCGCAAGCGAAATTCACGGGTTGGCAGTTCAAAAGTCGGAAAACGACGACTGACGTTTGCGGCGAAGCGAGCGAACCCGTCGCCCGGGTGGTTTGATGCCCTCGAGCCGCGGGCTTATCTCACCGGCGAACTTTCCGCCGCCGTTGAGTATCCCGGCGTCAGCGCGCCTACTTCCGTTGTCGTGGGCGATTTCAACAACGATGGGAAACCCGACATCGCCGTCGCCGGCACCGATCCGAATACCAATCTGCCAACGATTGTCGTGTACCTTAATACCAACGGCACTTTTCCAACCACGCCGCTGTACAACGATATTCCTGGTGCCGCCAGCATTTTAGCCCTGACGACGACTGACGTTGACGCGGGGCCGAACACCGATCTGGCTGTCACCGATCCGGTGGACGCGCAGGTTTGGACCCTGCTCGGGCGCGGCGACGGAACCTTCACTGCCGCGGTTTCCACGACCTATGGAACGCCGCAACCAGCCGATTCCAACCCGGTGGCCTACGTGGTGACCGGAACGTTCAACAGCGGCCCGGCCGGCCTGGTTGTCACCGACCCCGGCGATCATGAGATCATCCCGCTCAACAGCAACAGCAACGGGACCTACACCTCCGGCACACCCATTACCAGCACCGACCCGAACTTCGACCCGCAGCACATCGTCACCGCCGACTTTAACGGCGACGACAACGCCGATATCGCCTTCAACGACGGAACCAACCCCCAGGTCTTCGAGGCCAACGGCGACGGAAGCGGCGGATTCTCAGCGGCAACGCCGACCGATGTCTCCGGCCCGGTTCAAGACCTGGTCGCCGCTTCCGTCACATCAGACGGGCAGACTGATCTTGTCGCCACGACATCCAACGGCACATCAAACGGCATCGTCAACGTGCTGCTGAACAACGGCGGCACCTTCGCCGCCGCCAGCCAGCTTCCCACCACCTTCGCCAATCCCGGCCCGCTGATCGTCGCTGACATCGACGGCGACGGCGTCGCGGATATCGTCACCACCAACGCCGCCGGCAATTTGGATTTCTTTCATGGCAGCGGCAGTGGAAGCTTCCTTCCCGCCGAGGCATTCACCGCCACCACCGGCTCCCCCGCCGCCCTGGCAACCGCCGACGTCAACGCCGACATTCGCGCTGATGTGATCTTCGCTGAATCCAACGCTGCTCTCGCCGGCGGCGGAGGCATCGGCGTGCAATTGGGAACAACGCCGCCGGAGCTTTCCATTGGCGTCAGCGGAACTCTTCCCGCCAGCGCAATTTCAGGACAAAAGATCAAACTCTCCCAGAATGTCACCATCACGAATTCAACCGCCAACAAGGTCAGCGGCAGTTCGCTGATCCAGGTCGCACTTTCGACGAATCAGGCTTTTGGGCCGGATGTTATTCCCCTCACCTCGTTCCGCCGCAGTGCAAAGCTGAATCCCGGAAAATCCAAAATCATCCATGTCAACATCAGCAAATTACCGGTCGGCATCGCGCCCGGAACCTATTACGTCGTCACCCAGGTAACCGACCCCGCCAATGGCCTCAACTCCGCCAGTTCGACGAGCACCATCAACATTCAGGCCGCCCAGATCGACCTTGCCGGCTCGTTCAAAACCGTCCCCGACTCTGCCAAAGTCGGCCGCCCTTTCTCGGCGACAATTACCGTGACCAATACCGGCAACGTTGCCGCTGACGGCGTGCTTCCCATCGCCGTTTATTCCTCCGGCGACGGCACCCTCGACGGCACCGCCACCGGCCTCGTCGGCTTGCGTCCCCACATCAACATCAAGCCCGGAAAATCCGCGACGATCCGGGTAAACAAGCTGATAGTCGCCGTCGACGGCTCTTATCACCTGGTTGCCGATCTCGATCCGAATAACACGCTGGGGGATATAAACACATCGAACAACGTGGTAGTGAGCGCGACGACGGTTTCGGTGGGATAGTGCAGGTCAACGCGTGGCGAAATTCGTGAATGTCCGCGATAGGAGTCGAACCTATAACCTTCGGCTTCGGAGGCCAATGTCCGCACGTTCCCGCCTGTTCCCGGAAATCTCACAATGCTGCTGAAATGCCTTAATTTACGGTGGAATATCGCCGTTTACCGGCTATGATGTTACCGCACGTTCCCGTAAACCGGTAGCCCAGAGGTAGCCCGGAGTAGCCCGGTGGTAGCCCGGAGTAGCCCGGTGGGAACCGTGCGGAAAGGCGGCAATTGCGATGGCTGAGCCGGTAATGCGTCTGGCGGACGATGGGGGCGGCAAGAGCCTCCCGAGGCGGTTTGCGTTCACCGTGGCAACGCTGGAGGCCCTGGCGTGCCCGGCGAACAAAGAACGGATCATCGTCTACGATGCCAAAGCGCCCGGGCTGACAATCCGGGTCACCAGCAACGGCGCCAAGACGTTCACCCTGTACAAGAAATTTCAGGGGCAGCCGGTCAAGATGCGATTCGGCGACTTCCCCACCATCAGCATCGAGCAGGCCCGCAAGCTGGCGGCCGCCGCCAATGCCAGCATTGCCCAAGGCATCGACCCGCGCGAGGGCCGGCGGGCCGTCCGGCAATCGCTTACCCTCGCGCAACTGTGGGAGAAGTATCAGACGGAACACGCCGAGCTTCGCGCCACCGATCGCACAAAGGCAACCGACAAGAGCCGGTTCAAAACGTGCCTGGAAGACTGGTCGGGGCGCAAGGTTGCCACCATCAGCGCCGACGACGTGCGAAACAAACACGCGGCCATCGGCCGGGCGCGCGGCAAGACAACCGCCAACCGGGCCGTGCAACTTCTCCGCCGGCTGTTCAACTTCGCCAAACTGGACCCCAACCCCGCCGCCAAGGGCGTTGTCGATTTCTTTCACGAGAGCTCGCGCGAGCGGTTCATGGAAGCGGACGAAATTCCCCGGTTCTTCGCGGCGCTGGAGGCCGAGCCGAATGAGGCATTGCGCGACTACATCAAAATGAGCCTGTGGACCGGCGCGCGGCGGAGCAACGTCCAGTCGATGCGCTGGGATGAAATCAATCTCGACACCGCAACGTGGACCGTGCCGGCGGGAAAGAGCAAGAGCCGCGAAGCGATGAAGATTCATCTATCCGCGCCCGCCCTGGCCGTGCTGGAATCACGCAAGGGCAACGGCAGTGCTTACGTCTTCAATTCGCATGGGACGCAGGGCCACATCGTAGAGCCTCGGTTTGCGTGGAAGCGGTTGTTGACCGCGGCGAACATCAAAGACCTTCGCATTCACGATCTGCGGCGGACCCTTGGAAGCTGGCAGGCAGCAGGCGGCGCGAGCCTGGCCATCATCGGCAAGAGCCTCGGGCATCACGACGTTGCCACGACAGCCATCTACGCCCGGCTGAATCTGGACCCGGTGCGCGCGAGCGTGGACGGCGCGGCGGCGGCGATCCTGGCAGCGGCAACGCCGGAGCGGAAGAAATAAACGAACCATCGGGGATTGCAGGCCGGCCAGCTTGCAATCTGAAATCGGTTTCCCGGCTCGGCGCATCACCTGCCGCCGGCCGGGGAACCGGCCCGACCATTGAGCAGGTGAAACCATGCGTATACCCGACCCCGATGAGTATTGGATCAATTTGTTTCTGTCGCATATCGACTGGCTGATTCTTCTCTTTAGCTCTGGAATCGATGAGCAGAAATTGCATTTGGCGGACGGGAGAATCAAATCGCTCAGGGTGGTGTGTGACCGCTTCAAAATCCTGTCGCCGATCCTGGCTGAAATCCCCAAAGAAAAGGATCCAACGTACGGCCTTACTGTTCATCAGATACAGCCGGCGGCCGGGCTATCTTTCATACTTAATCGGGGAACGAAGTTTTCCGAAGATGAGCGCGCCAAGGTCTGCGAACGGCTGGCGCTTGCGCGGCAGTGGTTTGTCGACTGGAGCGTCAGAGGCATCAAGTTTGTTGACCACAGCAGCAAGGTGATTCATCACATCGAAGTTAGGTGGGAAGATGTGGCGACTGAATCTGACGAAGAGAAATACGCCATCGGCAGCGATATTGAAAAGGATGTCATCCGAGAGGTTTACAAAAATGGCCCAATGACTGGCGACGCCATTGTCGGCAAGCTAAATCCCGGTTCAGGATCGCACGTCAAGGGCATTGCCACAAACCTCGCGAAGCGATCGATATTTTTCAAATCAGGCAAAGGGTACGAATGCACTCCCGACTTTAAAACGTGGTGGAAAAAGCACCGCGCCAAATACCGGGATTGATACCGGGATGCTTTGCGCCATCATCATTGCTTAAATGCTCCCGTTGTCATGTTAGACGACGTTTCAAGGAGCAAGGCAATGTCAGCAATCGACCCGCCCAAATTCGTCGACACCATCGCCGCGGCCGCCTATCTCGGCGTGCGCGCCCAGACCCTCGAAAATTGGCGTTGCACCAAGCGCAACATCATCCCCTTCACCCGGATCGGCAGCAAGATCATCAGGTACAAACTGGCCGATTTGGACGCGTGGCTTGAATCGCGCATCGAAGGCGCCGCGCTTGAGCCGGCGAATGCGTGAACCCGCCAACGAAAAAGCGGCCAAGGGCGCCCGGCAAAGGACCCAAGGCCGCGGAGAATCGCCGACATGGCATCTTACACCAGCACATTTCGCAATCAACCAGACCGTCAACGCCTTGACGATTTGCCAGGCCGCCGATGCGGTTTCGTTCGCCTCATCACCGCACGGCGATCGGCCCTCCTCCACGTGGAGGGAATCCGATGATGCCATCCACGAACGGGCACGCGATCGAGTTTGAAGTCCGCCCGGAAATCGCCAGGCAGTTTGACCGCCTCCCGCCTCACTCCGATGAGGCCGAGCAATGCCTGCTGGCATCCATGATGCTCGACAAAAGCACCATCGGCCCGGCGGCGGAAATCGTCGACCGCACCGCATTCTATTTTGCTGCCCACCAGACCATTTGGGACACGCTGGTAAGACTTCACCAGCAAGGCCGGCCCATTGATGCCGTCATCGTTCGCGAGGAGCTGCGCAGCCGCGGCCTTTACGATGAAATCGGCGGGGATGGTTACATCGGCGCGCTGCTGAACAGAGTGCCGAGCGCCGCGCATGCCGAGCATTACGCTGGCATCGTTCGCGAGAAGGCCGCGCTTCGCCATCTCATCGAAGCGAGCAACGATATGCTCCGCGCCGCCTACGGCCCGCACGAGTCGGCGGCCGCGATACTGGACCGGGCCCGTGAGCGAATTGGGGACATTCCCGGCCGATCGAAGCAACCGCGCCCGGTTTCAATCGACGAGCTCGAGGCGGCCAATCCGGCGCCGCGGCCGATCGCAATCGACGGGCTTTTGCACTTGTGCGACGTCGGCCAAATCACCGGCGCGAGCAAGGCGATGAAAACATGGCTCGCCGATGCACTGGCAATCTCATTTGCATCGGGGCGCGAATGGCTGGGGCATCAGACCATGGGCGGCAAGGTGCTTTATTTCGACGCAGAGCTTCACCCGAAAACGATCATCAACCGCACGTCGAAAATTGCCAGCGCGCTTGGCATCGCCCGGGAAGAGTACGCCCACAATCTCCGATTTCTTCCAATGCGCGGCAGGCGGATGAATCTGAATACCATCGACCCTCTGATGCGGTCGCTCGGCGATGACGGTTACAGCCTCATTATCATCGACCCGATTTACCGGCTTTACCCGCCGGGCTTTGTTGAGAACGACGCCGCGGGATGGATCGACGTCGGCAACAAGTTTCTCGAATGGGCCACGATCCTCAATCTCGCCATCATGTTCGTTCACCATTCACCAAAGGGCATCCAGGGCGGGCGCTCGGCGCTGGACGTTGGATCCGGCAGCGGCGTGCAGGCACGGTTCGCGGACCTGTATATCACGATCCGCGAGCACGAGGATGAGAATTGCGCCGTGATGGATGCCATCCCGCGCGACTTCGCGCAACCACCGCCAGCGGGACTGCGATGGAATTTCCCCATCTGGTTTCGAGACGACGATATCGACGTCGAGCGCATCAGGAAAGAGTCTTCCAAGCGCGGCCGGCCGCCGAACGACGTAAAGGCTGGCATTGAGGCCGCGAGCAAGGCCGCAGAGTGGACGCCGGAGAGGTTCGTTGCTGAATTCGTGCGCGAAGAGCCGCAGCCCATCAAGGTTGTCATTGCCGCGGCCAACCAGGCGAAAATAGCCTTCCGGAAGATCGATGGACTCATCGCCCAGGCGGAGGCCGCCGGGATGATCTACCGGCTCGGCAACGGCAAGAATGGCGTGCCGGTGCGCCTGTCCACCCGCAAGCCCGACCTGTTCACCCCCGAGGCGGCCAACCCTATGACCAGGGTGAGCGCCAAACGCATGGCAACGAAGCTGGCGGGGTTGTTCTCCGGACAGATAAAAGACAAGGAATTTGACTTGATTATTAACCAGTTGGTGGACAAAGACGCGAAAATCGTCGGAAACGAGATTGAAGCGTACCGCCTGAAAACGCAAAAGTTTAACCTGTCAGAGTTTATGAGGGCTTTTCAATGAAAAAAACTCACTCGCCGCGCACACACACGCGCCCCCCTACAACCCCCATAGGTTCGGGGCATCAGGAATGCCCGAACCAAAAGCAATTGTTTGTGTGTGTGTGTGTGTGTGGTGAGTGAGTTGGGGGAAGGCGACGAATTGATCCGGACCGCATCCATGGAAACGCCTCCCGAAAGCTTCACCATCACCTTGACGCCGGTTGATAACCGCGTCCCGGCGGCGGTGCGCCTCAGGCAAGTGCTGAAGGAATGTCTGCGGCGGCACGGTATGCGGTGCCTTGACGTGCGGGAGCTGCGCAACTCCGCCCCCCATCTACCCCCGTCGGAAAATCGCCCGGAAAGGACCGGCCCGGAATGAGTGAAAATCCCCCGACGTCAAACGGAGCAAACGGCGATGAACCGTCCGGAAGTCGGTTAGGTGACGGTGAGCGTGCCGCAAACGGCCGTTTCGCGGCGGGTAATCGCGTCGGCCGCGGCAACCCGCTGGGCGGCGTTGTCGCCCGCAAACGTACGGCCATGCTGAAGGCGATCCGACGCAAAGACGTACGCCAGGCCATCGCCACGCTCCGGGCCATCATGTCTTCCCCCACTGCCAAGGATTCCGACCGACTGGCGGCGGCCAGGGAGGTGCTGGATCGGGGCTGCGGCAAGGCGGCGCCGGCGGATTACGACGAACGCATTGAACGGCTGGAAGAAAGTGCCGGGATCAAGCCAGAATTTGACTGGAACGCATACCGCCGCACAGCCGAGGCCGAGAAAAAGAGGACGTCATGAACTTCAACCAGCGACTTGCGGCGATTGAAGGCCGGTTATCCCGGCACTCTGATGCGTGTCCCCATTGCGGCGCGAACTGGCACGGCAGTGTCATCATCATCGACGATCGCCCCGCGTGTATCCGCTGCGGCGGCGAGCGGGAAGCGCCGCGGCATCCAGTGAAATCGTACGACGGGGAAATGATGGGAGAGAATGCCCCATGAACTTTCACCATCGGCTTGCAGAACTCGAAAGGCGTCTGGCATTCCGCCGCCGGCATGAAGTCGCCG
>DASRRM010000191.1:0-13151 GCA_035695715.1 Tepidisphaeraceae bacterium | reverse complement strand
CCGCCCGGTGCGCCTGCGCTCAGGGGATCGGTGGGAGTTGGGGGTGACAGCGAGACCTCGTAATATTCACGCCGGTGTCTGAGGTACTCCGAAGACCCGGATCCTTCGCGCGACCGATCCGGGTCTTCGGAGTACCTCAGACACCGGCGTGCGCATTTAGAATATCCCTCGCCCATCTCCTTGGTCTACATGAGGGGAGAAGGGGCAGGAATCCCGTGGCCACCTTTTGGCGCTACGCCCCATAATCCCCGCCCCGTGCAGTTGCTCTTCTCCCCCGCTTTCCGTTCAATATCTCCCGATGCTTTCCACCCCCGACACCACCTTGCATGAATCCGATCGGCTGATGTTTGCGAAGATCGCTTCGCGGTTGTTGCCGTTCCTGTTTATTCTTTACCTGATTTCCTATCTCGATCGCACCAACCTGAGTTTCGCCAGTATTCCGATGACGGCGGATTTGAAGTCGGCGGGATTCAACGACTGGGTTTTTGGTTTTGGCAGCGGGATTTTTTTCCTGGGATATGCGCTGTTTGAGATTCCCAGCAATTTGATTCTCGAGCGCGTGGGCGCGCGGGTGTGGATGTGCCGGATCATGCTGACGTGGGGCGTGATCTCCGCCTGCATGATGTTTGTGCGCGGGCCGAATAGTTTTTATGGATTGCGTTTTCTGCTGGGGCTTGCCGAGGCGGGATTTTTCCCCGGCATGATTCTTTATCTCACCTACTGGTTCCCCGCTGCCCGCCGGGCACGCGCCGTCGCCATGTTCATGACCGCAACGGCACTGTCCGGCGTTTTTGGCGGGCCGCTCTCGGGGTTGATCCTCCGCTATCTCAGCGGCAAAGCCCATCTGCCCGGCTGGCAATGGCTCTTCCTCGCCGAGGGAATACCGGCAATCGCGCTGGGCTTTGTCGTCCTGTGGATTTTGCCCAATGGCCCGAAGGACGCGCACTGGCTCAGCCCTGCCGAGCGCGCCCGGCTGAATGAGCTGCTCATCGCCGACCGCCCCGCCGCCGGCAGCGGGCATTCGCATAGTCTTTCCAGGGCGATCCTCGATTTGCGCGTCTGGCTCCTGACATTCGTTTACTTCTGCATTTCCGTCGGCCTGTATTGTGTCACCTTCTGGCTGCCGAAGATCATCAACCAGGCCTGGCCGGGACATGCGGCGTGGCAGGTGAGCTTCATGAGCGCCATCCCCTACGGCGCGGCGGCCATCGCCATGGTCTGCGTCGGCCTGCATTCCGACCACACCGGCGAACGCCGCTGGCATGCGGTGCTTTCGCTATTGGCCGGCGCGGGCGGCGCGGTGGCGGCGGCGTTTTTCGCGCACACGCCGCTCATGTCGCTCATCGCCCTCTCCGTCACCGCGATGGGAATCTGGAGCGCCTTCGGCCCATTCTGGTCGATGCCCTCGGCGTTCCTGGGAGGAACCGCCGCCGCCGGCGGCATCGCCCTCATCAATTCCCTGGGCTGCCTGGGCGGATGGGTCGGCCCCGCGATGGTCGGCTGGCTAAAAAGCGCCAACGGAAATTTCTCCGCCGGATTATGGATGATCGCCACCGTCCTGGCGGCGGGAGCGGTGGGCGCTTATTTCGTGCGGCTGGGAAAGCCCGCCCGCTTAACGCCGGTTCTGAGGTACTCCGAAGAGCCGGGTCGTCCCCGCTAAAATCCGCCCCTTCACAGATATCTTCGCGAATCTCGTTTTCGCGCGCGACCGTCATCCTTAGTCCTCACGCAGCTGCGTCCCACCGACAACGGATGAAAACAGTCGCAGGATCGCTCCGGCTCCCTCTCCCCTGTACTCAGGGGAGAGGGAACCAGAGAATATCGGCCGTCCGCGCGAAACGTTACGGACATTTTCAGAGTAGCTACCCCGAAGGATCTTGCCGGTACCAAAGGCGAGCCAGATGCTTCTGAGTGTCACACGATCAGGATGACCACCGGCCGCTGAACCAATCTGAAAAGCGCTCTAACTAAGCGAGGAAAAAAGAGGAGTTTCGTATGCGAAGACGCGCGTAAGTCGAACCACACCTCCGTGCTTCCGTGCTTCCGTGGTTTTTTTCTTCTCCTTCGGTTGTGCCCAGCATCTTCATCCTTCTCGAACTCCCGCCAACACCCCGCAATTCACCGCCGTCGCCACGATTTCGCCCGGCTGCAATCCGGCGTTGCTCAGCATCTTCCGATACTCCGCCGCGCTATAGGCCCGGCCTTCGGTCACATTGAACAACGCGGCCGAATACAGCGCCACCGGCAACGGGCCGTCCAGCGCATCGTTCAGGAAAACATCGTGTATCAGCAGTTTTCCGCCGGCCGGAAGCGCCGCGGCACAGCGGTCGATCAGCTTCTGGCATTCGGGAACGTCCCAGTCATGCAAAATATTGCTCAGCAGCATCACATCGCAGCCGGCGGGCACGGCGTCGGCGAACATGTCGCCGGGCCGAAGCTCCAGGCGATCGGCAACCCGGTATTTATCCGCCATTTCCTTCGCCACTTTCAACACCTCGGCCCGATCCCACACGATCGCGCGCAGGGCCGGGTTGGCCAACAAAAAAGCGATGGCGTAAAGCCCGGTGCCGCCGCCGATATCGAGCAGGCACTTATTTCCCGCCAGCGGCAGCCGCTTGGCCAGCGCCGGCGCGACGATTCTGGCCCGCCCGGCCAACGCCAGCGTGAGCCGCCGCGCCGACTCTTCGTGATCCATGGCCGATTCAATTCCCTCGCGGAAGATGAAACCGAGGCCCGTATCAGTTGGCGCCGATTCGGTCGGCTTTCCCGTGCGCAGCCGGGCGACGATATTTTTCACGCCGGGCGATTCGGAAGTCAGCCCCACATAATCGCCCATGTAAAATTCCCCGCCGGGCACCAAATGCTCGCGCGCGACAGGCGATGGCGTCATCTTTCCATTCGCGTCGGCGTCGATCAGGTTCATCGCCCGCAGCGCGACTGTCAGCACATTCGTCGAGCGCGGCGAAATCTCAAGCGCCCGTGAAATTTCCTCGAAGCTCAGCGCCCGCCGGGCCAGCAGCGCGAACAAATCGAAATGCGACACGGCCGCCGCCAGCAATTCGCTGCCATAACTCCAGCGCACGATGTCAAACACCGGCGTCGGGTCGATGCCGGGACGGGAAAGCGGTTGGTTAAGAGCCATGCCGCGAAGTTATCGGCGGGACGCCGAGGGTGCAATGGGCGAAGTACTACTTTAGGAACGCATGCTTGTGCACGGTTTAACGGGTGCCTCTGACGCGACAATTCCGCGATATTGTGATATGATTCGGGGATGTCGGCATCTTCCAACGGCACAATCCTCTTCCGGCGCGTCATCGAACCGGAAACCGGGAAACCGGTTCGCTTAGCCCCGACGTGGCGCGCTTCGTTCTCGATCTGGATTTCAAACCGCAAGACCATGCAAGATTTGAAGAGCTCTCCGCCAAGGCACAGGACGGCATCCTTTCGCCAGAAGAGTCCAATGAACTGGAGGGTTTCCTTCATGTCGACAGCCTGCTGGCGATCATGCGGCTGAAGGCCGCTCATTCGCTCGGGCAGCAATTGTAGCGCAGCGCGAGTGCCGGATATGGATAAAGCTCTGGATTCAGCCATCCGCACGCGCGCCGGCAACCTTTGCGAATATTGCGGCATGCCGCAGGCCATTCGCCGGCTTCGGTTTCCAATCGATCACATTGT
The DNA here is from genome assembly GCA_035695715.1 of Tepidisphaeraceae bacterium. Lineage (GTDB taxonomy): Bacteria > Planctomycetota > Phycisphaerae > Tepidisphaerales > Tepidisphaeraceae > RYN-428. The sequence continues at coordinate 9,476 of DASRRM010000191.1, read as the reverse complement.
TTCACGACAACATGGTGGACAGACTGTCTCCGAGAACCTCGCGCTATGTTGCGGTCGATGCAATCTGCACAAAAGTCCAAACATTGCCGGCATCGATTCGGAAACCGGAAAGCTCACGCGGTTATTTCATCCTCGCAAAGATCGCTGGCCGGATCACTTTCGTTGGGAAGGTGTGCGAATCATCGGAACAACTGCCGTGGGTCGCACAACCGTTCATGTGCTGGATATGAATCATCCGGATGATCTTGAGGTTCGAGAGGAGCTGATTTTGAGATGATTTCCAGCGGCTGTTGCCTTTTTCTGACACAGTCGACGGCGACCAGAACGCTGACCCCTGCCCACAAGCCGATGTTGCCGTCAAAGCCGCCGATAGCCTGCTTTCGCCGCCGAGTCCTTTTCGGCCGCGTCACACGATGGTCTGGCAGGGATCGGCAGGCGCGTCCGACACGCGGCCGCCGACTATGGACGGAACGCTGCGGAATGCATCGCTGACGCATCTGGGCTGTGTCGAGGTTCTGCGGATGGATTCCCAGGATCGGCCAACCGGAATCGACTTCATCGCGCTGGATGACATCCGCGGCATGCTGTTGGCCAGCCCGAGCATTTTTCGCGCGGCAAAAATCCTTTTCGAAGATGGCCGCCCGGGCGAGATTGTGCGCCTGCCGCTTGTTTACGGCTTCTCCTGGTTCACCGGCCGTGGCGAAGACACCGATGGAACGTTGACGCGATTCTGTTCGCACATCACAACTCCCATATCGAGCTCGCCGCTTGGCATTGGCCTCGGTCACCAGGACTTTGTCTTGGAATCGCCCAAGGGCGCGTCGTTATTCGGCCTGGGGTCTGTCGGGGAATTGATGATGCCGCTTTTCGCCAACGACCCGCGCTTCAACGAGCGTTGCCGCGCGCGGGGAATCGACCCGGAAAAAGCAAGAAACGCACAATAATGGCGCGCATATCCAGAGAATAGTCGGCGACAGACGCTTGGGTGGCAAGAGCGTAGGCCGCTTTGCTGCCACGGTGTGTTTTGGATTTTCCGAGGCATTGGTCAAGCGTCCGACGCACGAGCAAACAGACGGAGTAAGATAAAAATCTGAAAATTGGACCCGCCCCCTTTTTACTTTCCTCCCAATTTAAATTCCTGAGGGTTAACAGATGAGCATACCGAAATACGGTCGCGCGACGCCATTGCAGATGGACATGCTGGGTCTTGGCGGCGAGATTTGTCGCTGGTTTCATCAACGGGCACCGACGGACGAGGAACGAATGTCGGCTATGCGTGCTTCCAGGAAGGTGCTTTGCCGGATGACGGGTCTGGATCGGGGATACGATCTGCAAGCGTGGCATACGGAACTTGAAAGCGACCGAAAGCACTCCCCTGAATATATGCATCCGTATGCGTGGGGCGTTGTGCGACCGAGGATACTCCAACTCATTGCCGATCCTGATCGATTTCGTCTCGTCGAACTCATTGAACGGTCAGAGAGAAGTCAGGGGAAATGAAGGCGGCGATGCCGATGATGGGCTTCGCAATGGCAATCCCTCGAAGCCGGGGGTAACTTTGGGAAGCGTAAGGCGTGACGGATCCGGACCCGTTTCGCTTTGGCTTTCCCAATACTGCCGCCACCGTGCGCGATCATGCGACCGCAGTCCGTGCAAGGCGCCCATCAATAATCGAACCCCAGCGTCACGCCCATGGTAAGCGGGTCGCCGGTTTCACCGACGTAGCCGGCCGCGCCGGGCGCGGCGCTGAAGGGGAAGGCGACCGGATAATAATGCTGGTCGAACGCGTTTTTGATCCAGCCTTCCAGCCGCCAGGTGGCGTTTCGCGTTGAGGTGGCGGCGAATTGGCCGCTCACGCCCAGGCGGAAATCGGCGATTTGATAATTTGACTGGGCGACGGCGTTGCTCGCGTCATAGAAGTAGCGGCCCACGCCGAAGATTTCCGCGCGGGCGTATGCCTTCATGTCGTGCGGCAGCTTGAACGTATATTGCACGCCGGCGTTGTAGGTGAAATCGGGGGCGTAGGGCAGATCATGTCCGCCGACGTTTGCGCCGCTGCTGCGCGACCCGCCGCCAAAATTTGCCTGGGTTAACCCGCCGCCGCCGAAGATATTCAGCGCGTCGGTGGCCTGAAGATTAAACTCAAGCTCGGCGCCATGGCTGTAGGCATCGCCGGAATTGGAATAATAAAACTCGCCCGGCGCGCCCGGAAGCGGCGTTTCCTCCTGGATGTGGCTCCAATCGAGGTAGAACACGTCCGCGTTCACCGTCAGCCGGTCGTCAAAAAACGTCTTCTTCACACCCGCTTCGTAGCTCCAGCTCGTCTCCTGGCCATAGCTGCTTCCGCCCGCCGGCGCAACCACGTTGAACCCGCCCGAGCGATACCCCTCGGCCACCGTCGCGTATGTCAAAAGCGTGCTGTCCCAGTGATACCCCAGCTCGAACCGCGGCGAGACATGATCAAAATCCCGGCTTGCATCGATCTCGCTGCTGGGCCCAAGGGTCGGCTGAGTATAATTAAACAATCGCCCCTCGCGGTGTTCGTGGTCATAGCGCGCCCCCGCCGTCAGCTCGAGCTTGTCCCACAGCACAAGCGTTGCCTGTCCATAAAACGATGCGCTCCAGTCATTGAGATTTCCCTGGGCAACCTGGTTATATGAAAAAGGAATGCCAAGCGCGGTAATCGCGTCGGGGCGATAGTTGTAAAATTTACTCTGGTTGTAATCGCTTAAGAACCAAAGCGAGCCGACCACCCAGCGAATCTTGGCCACATCGCTCAAAACGATCGGCTTATCCTGCGGGTTGGTGAATCGGAATTCTTCGGTGAGGTTCTGCTGGCCTTCCTTGTTGTTTTCCCGAATCAGATCGAACTGCGTCTCATCCAAATCGTCCACGTCCTGCGAATGCCAATGCTGATAAGCCGTCACGGTTGTGAAATCGAACTGATCGCCGGCATAGTGCGCAGACAGTGCCACCTGGTCGATGTCGCGATGGCTGTAGCCCGGAAAATCGTGATCCACGCGATTGGGATGGGAATACAGCGATGCCAGATTGTAGATGGCGTAATCGCCGTCATGATCGCGCTCGTTGTTGTAGGTGAGGCGAATGTCCCATTTATCCGTCGGCGTATAGCGCAACTCGAATCGGCCGGCCAGATGGTCCTTGTTGTCAATGCGATTCCCGTCGAAAAGATTGACGTTGTATCCATCGCGGCTGCTAAACACGCCGGATCCTTCGAAGAACAGCTTGTCCTGCACGATCGGCCCGCCGACGTCGAATCGCTCATCCACCTGATAGTAATTTCCGAAGGTGGTTTCCTCGCTGAAGTCGTAGTCGTTGGTCGGCTGGCGCGTGAAGATGTTGATGACGCCGCCCAGGCTGTTTCGGCCGTACAGCGTTCCCTGCGGCCCGCGGAGAAACTCGATGCGGTCAACCCCGGCCAGCTCGACGTTCACGACATTCAGGTTCAACTGCGGCACGCCGTCGATGTATTCGGCCACCGCCGGGTCATTCTCGCCCGACCCGATGCCGCGAATGAACGGCGACGCCAGCCGCGTCTGCGTGAAACGGTTTTCCACCAGATTGGGAACATAGCTGGCCGCCTGATCGACGGTGTGAACGTTGTCCGCGGTAATGAGATCGCCGCCGACAACGGTCTCACTGACCGGCACATCCTGCAGCCGCTGCGGCACCCGCTCGGCGGTGACAATAATCGGCTCCAGCCTGACGGCCTCGCCATTTGGATTCGCCGCCGCCGGCTCGGGCTCGGTTGTCGGCTGCGTAGCCGCCGGCCGCACCACCGTTGGCCGCGTGTCCGGCGCCATATCCGCCGCCATCGCGGCCGATGTTCCCCCGGCCAAAATCGACGCCAGAACCGACGCGCGCACCACTGATGATTTCAACTCCATTCCCATGCTCCAGTAAAACCGACGTGTTTTGATCCAAAGCCGCTTCGTTCGGTTATACACAACGTTCGTACGAACGTTGAAATGTTGGGAGGAGTACGCGCCAGGCGGAGGGTTCTCGAGTTCGTCCGTCAGTCTCGGGCGGGAGGTGGGCCACGTTTCCTGTGAGCGTGTGAGTCCCTGTTTCATCCGCCAATAATCGGACGCCTCCCTTTTCCTGCCTTTCGCGGGTCTATACCCCAGCACCCCACCCCACCCCAGCCCTCCCCCGGAGTACCGGGAGCGGGGGTAAGAAAGCCAAATGCGATCCCCGTGTACCCCAGCACCTGCAACGGTGTCGACAAATTCCCGGCTAGGTTATAACGTTTCCTTATGCGAAAGATCGAGCAAATATGGGATAAGTCTTGGGGCGAAATCAGCCATGCGTTTCGGCGACCGGCAATGCTCGGGTGTCTTGCGGTGGTCGCCATCTGTCTGCTGGCGCGGCCGACCTTGCTTCGAGCGGATGCCGCCGAAGAAAGGGCGGCGGATGCCGTGAAGAAGGCGGGTGGATTCGCCGACGGTCCCGATGGCGTTCCGGGCCGCCCGATTGTTTCCATCGAGCTGAGTCTCAGCAAGGCCAATGACCAGACGCTCAAAGAACTGGCCGATCTCAAGTCGCTCAAGTCGCTGAAACTCGCCTACTGTCCCGTCAGCGACCAGGGGCTCAAGGCGCTGGGCGGCATTGCATCCCTCGAAGAACTTGATCTGCAGGATACCAAGGTGACGGATGCCGGCCTGCCTCACCTGCGTGGATTGACCAACCTGAAATCGCTCGGCCTCTGGCACACGGCGATAACCGACCAGGGCTTGGCATCACTTTCCGGCATGAAGGCATTGCAACACTTGAGCCTCAAGTCAACAAAGGTCACGGACGCCGGCTTGAAAGCACTGGCTGAATGCAAGGCGCTGGAGGATCTCGACCTGGGCAACACAGCGGTCACGGGACCGGGACTGGCGTCGCTACGCGGGCTCACCCTCCACAAGCTCGGCCTGTTCAAGACGGGCCTGAGCGACGCCGGGATGAAAAATGTCGCGGCGTTTAAACATCTTCAATCGCTGGCGCTGGGGCGTACCAAAATCACCGACGCCGGCGTGAAGGAATTGGCGCCACTGAACTCCCTGGAATCAATCGGCTTTGAGCAGGACGATATCACCGACGCCAGTCTAAGGGTGCTTGCCGGCATCAAGACACTCAAGAGCCTCTACATCAGAGATACAAAAGCGACCGAAGCCGGGATCGAGAAATTCAAACACGCCGTCCCGGAATGCGAGGTCTACTGAACTGAGTTTGTAAATCCCGTTTCGTTTCCTTAATCGCCAAAGAGCAATGGAACGGGGGAAAGGCAAAGCGGGACGGGTCCGGGACGGGTCCAGTTTTCACGAATTTCACCTCGTTTTTCGCCAATATTCGACGCGCCGGTGACACTTTAGCCATATCAAAGCCCGCCGTATTCGCAAATATTGGACCCAAGAAAAAACAAAAGGGGACATTCCTATATTCATGCTTTCCCCCTTCCCGGCCTGCCTCGCGGGCGGAGCGTGAAGCTTAGGCCGGGGCGCTCGGCGGTTTGCCGGACCCACGGCGGTGAGCCGTACGGCCGGCCACGCTTGATGCTCGTGCGGATTGGCTCCAAATCATCGGCGTCCATCTTCCCGTTCACAATTGGGCATCAGGCAGTACGCGAGCAAATCAATGGGGACAGCTTCCCTCACTTCCGCCAGGAGTCTGAGGAACGCCAGGTAATCCCCGTCCTATGGGAACAGCTGCCGGCGGCCATTGCCGCGATTGAGCACTTGGTAGATCACGCGGCCGGGGGCAATGCGTCCAACTCGTCGCATGGGTTGGAGTGTCGTCTTGGGGAAGGGCTTTGTCAAGATATATAGGAATGTCCCCTTATGTTTTTCCCTGCACGCGCCGATTGAGGGCCTCGTAGGTATAGCTGGCACTGGTGGGATTGCAATCTGGCCCGGTGCCGCTGGCAGTCAGCAACGGTTGAACGCATCGTAGCTATACGTGAGATTCTGATCGCCCAGCAGGTTCCCCTTGTCATCGTAGGCAGAGCCGCGTCATTGATCGTGCCGACCCGAGGTGGCGAGCCACCAAACAACCCGCGGTCGAAGACCCATTCCGTTGAAGTTGCATGGAGGCAAACGTGGTTCATATTCGTCCTGACGTCGTAAGCTCCCCGCAGGGCACGTCGCTTTAATTGCGATGCGCGAGCCTATGAGAAGCATGAATGCATTATATCAAGTTTCGATTTTCAACGCCGCAGCCCTTGAATCTCACGACGTCATCCGCTTCTAATACCTCGTCGATTCCTTGAAGAAAGTATGTTACACGAATATCTTTCGGAATGTCTCGTTTCCGGCCAAATGATGTGGGGCGTGGTGGTCTAATTCCGATCTTTGCCTGCCATAAGACCCATTTCATTGCCATTGCGCTGCTTCCTTCTTGTATACTCGTAGTTTTAAACTGGGATCGCAAATAATCACATAGCGATAATTCCTCTGATGGGATAAAGTCACTAGATTCTTCCAAGTCATGAAGCACCGCCCGCCGTAATAGGTCGATCACGATCGTTATTGGGCGGCCCGTCGCACCCAGATTGACTTCCAAACTGTCCGGATCCACAGAAAAACCGTCCACGCGCACGTCATCACGATAGCCAACGCGCAATTCGGGATATTTTTTTGCCTCTGACATGTTTACCACTTGTGTGTCACCGATCTTCCAAATCATTCACGGCGGCATGGGCGGCTGTCTGTGGCCCAATAATCCTAATGTCCGACTGAAGAAAAAACAAAAGGGGACATTCCTATATTCATGCTTTCTCCCTTCCCGGCCTGCCTCGCGGGCGGAGCGTGAAGCTTAGGCCGAGGCGCTCGGCGGTTTGCCGGACCCGCGGCGGCGAGCCGTACGGCCGGCCACGCTTGATGCTCGTGCGGATTGGCTCCAAATCATCGGCGTCCATCTTCCCGTTCACAATTGGGCATCAGGCAGTACGCCAGCAAGTCAATGGGGACAGATTCCCTCACTTCCGCCAGGAGTTTGAGGAACGCCAGGTAATCCCCGTCCTATGGGAACAGCTGCCGGCGGCCATTGCCGCGATTGAGCACTTGGTAGATCACGCGGCCGGGGGCAATGCGTCCAACTCGTCGCATGGGTTGGAGTGTCGTCTTGGGGAGGGGCTTTGTCAAGATATATAGGAATGTCCCCTTATGTTTTTCCGCGATGATCGCGAAGCAATCCACACTCGGGGCATCGAACTGGCGATGCACGCATATCGTACCCGCAACTCCGACAACGGTTCTCACCGCGCCGCCGTCTACGTTGGATTATCCGCTTAAGAATAACAACTGGATACACGAGGAATGGCGGCGCGATGTACCACCATTTCAGCGCGACGTAGCTCTGCCGCCCCCAATCATTGACCTCTTCGGGGTCCAAGTGATAGTGCGGCGTCCAAGAATGGCCAAGGGAAAACCCCGCAAGGCTGAGGGAGTAGTCGTAGGCTCCATTCACCTGAAGTTCATAGCCATTTTTACTATACGGGTACGATAAATTATCCCCCCTTAGGAAACTAAACTTCCATCCCAAGTCCGTTCTATCTACTTGGACGTCAACCTTCGATGCGATCACTGAATTTACTACAAAGCACCATTTACCGTCGACGCATATTAACGCCTCTGTTCCCGACACGCTCCGACCCGCGTCGTATGAGAGCGTGTTGCGATCGAGGGAGAGTGAACGTCCGGTCGTGGCCACGCCGATGCCTGCAATAAAGACGAAACACATCAGCATCCCAATGGAGATTAGTAAAGGCAGGCGGGATTTCAAATGCGACTCCATCTACGTTACCTAGGCCTCAGCGCGCACCGTTCAGTTATCTAGCAGTCCCACCTCCTCGAACGTGGAACAACTTTTGGCAGATTTTGGGCACATTCCAAAATTTGTACTGATCCGATAACCCACGCACATCTGTTTTGACATTGCCTCTATTCTTTTTCAGAACTCCGTTCCAGAATGCTCCAGTGCCCGTTTCCACTGCTCCATCATATCCCCAGTACTTTGTCGTGCCGTCCGCAGCTTTTGTCTCGTCGAGGCAAATAAGATTTTCCTGAGTCCATGGCGACGGAACATCCTTGGCGTTCTGATCCCACGTCCAATCTGCTCTCTGGTAAACTCTTGAAGACGTTATGTAGCTACCGAATCCTAAACCTGCGTAAATGGACAAACGGGTCAAAAGGCCTTCCACTCGCAAACGGCATGTTATCAGTCGGGCAACGGCATGTTCAATCAGGTGGACAGGCCCGGGATTGGACCCGAGGTGCTCAACGCGGCGGAAAACGAGAGACGGCCAGTCAATCGCGTTACTACAGTAGGAACGCTCCAAACATGCAAACGGGAAATTCGGCGCAAACCCAGGCGGTTATTCCGCGCAGACTGACGTTATCACCCAACCCCTTGCCATCACAACACTTGGCGAGCCGAGCGCAAGATAAATTTACAATAGCAAATACTTGCTGCGCACGGTCGAAAAAACCGTGCGCAATCGTGCGCTTTCGGGCGCAGGGACGCGTTTTGAGCGTGAAAATGCGGGTTGGCTCGCGCGGCCGACGGGAATCGTGCGCGAGGACCGTGCGCGGGGGAGAGGAGGCAGCCAAGTGGCAGAAAAAGACGGGGTGGACGCGGCCCGCACGTGCATGGGGCACGAGCGAATTGTTCGAGCATGAAGGATGGCGCGGGGAACCCGGCAATCTCTTTTGCAACTTTCCGGTTCCTCATCTGGAAGCAATTCCCATTCGGCGTTACAGTTCCCGCCGGGAGTTGCCCGGGCGTATTCAGTTCGGCTCACAGTGGGTTTCCTTTAATGCGGATCAGCAAGCTTCTTTTATCAACCGCCGTCTCTCTTGCCACGAGCTCGATCGCCATTGCGCAGGCGGCAACGAGACCGGCGACAGCCGCCTCGCCTGCGACGGCTCCGGCCGCCAAACCCGCCGCAAAACCGGCGGCGGCGGGATCATTGTCGACGCAGCCGGTGGTTGTGGTTCGCGGGTTTAAATTCGTTGGTAATACCCGTTTTAGCGATGGCCAATTGCAAAAAGTGGTGGCTAAATATATAGGGCGGCAACTTACCAGCGAGCAGCTTGATCAGATCCGCCGCGAGCTTACCCAGCACTATGTCGATGCGGGATATATCAACAGCGGCGCGGTGTTGCCCGATCAAAAAGTGGCAGGCGGCATCATCACCTTTCGCATCATCGAAGGGCGGATGACCGATGTGCATGTCACGTACAAGGATGCCCAGGGGAAGCCGACGGAGAAGCATCTGCTTCGGCCGGAGTATGTGGCCGACCGGATTCATTTCGCCACGCAACCGCCGCCGATGGATTTGCTTCGGCTGAAGGATGAACTTGAGCTTCTTCGTCAGGATAGGAACATTGGTCAGATCAACGCCGAGCTGAAACCGGGGGATGAGCCGGGCGATGCGAAGCTTGATGTGCAGGTGCGTGAAACCAATCCTTTTT
>DASRRM010000190.1:0-38270 GCA_035695715.1 Tepidisphaeraceae bacterium | reverse complement strand
GTGAATCGTCCGGGCAACCGCTTACTTCGGGAGTACCCTCCGTGCGCGGCTCCTTTTGCGCATCTTCGCGTCAAAAATCTTGGGCGAGCGGCCCACAACGACGTATTCCGAGTTTGTATTCCTTGTATCCCGATAGAATTTGTATATAATTCGCGCCCACATGCATTTTCGGCCGAATATCAACAAATATCGCAATACCTACCGCCGCAACGGCGGCGTGGTGCTGGCGATTATTCTTATCCTGGCTGCTGCCGGCTGCCAGAAGAAGCAGACGGCTTCAAAGCCGCTGAAAGTCGTGCGGATCGGGTATTTCGGCAATCTGACTCATGCCCAGGCGGTGCTTGGGGTTTCATCGGGCGAGTTTGCCGATGCGGTCAGGCCACTGCCGCTTAAAACGCAGGTGTTTAATGCCGGCCCGTCGCTGATTGAGGCATTGCTGGCGGGCGAAATTGACATCGGCTACGTCGGGCCGGGACCGGCGCTCAATGGCTACTTGAAGACCGACGGGGAAGGCCTTCGCGTTATTGCCGGGGCGGCGGCCAATGGCGTGTTGATTGTCGCCCGCAAGGATTCGAGCATCACACGGTTTGAAGACCTTACGGGCAAAATCATCGCGACGCCGCAGGAGGGCAATACCCAGGATATCGCCGCCAAATATTATATCACGCATGTGCTGCACCAGAAGAACTTCAACAACATCCGGCCCATTCCCAATGCCGAGCAGTCGGGGCTGATGCAGCGTGGAGAAATCGATGCCGCCTGGGCACCAGAGCCTTGGGGATCGCGATTGATCGCCGAGTCCGGCGGGCATCTCGTCGGCGCGGAAAAAGATCTTTGGCCGGATCATGAATTCGCGCTGACCCTGGTCATTACCACGCCGGATTTTTTGAAGTATCACCCGGACGTGGTTCGGCGGATTCTGGAGGTTCACCATCGCTGGACAGCCCGGCTTCAGCAGGACCCGCAAAGATATGTATCGCAGCTTGAAGATGCCCTTTATGCCATTAATGGCAAGAAACTGCCGCGTGGCGTGCTGAAATCGTCGATAAAGGCAGTGAAGTTCACCGACGATCCCCTTGCGGATACCATCGGCACGATGGCCGATTGGGCATACGAGTTGGATTTTGCCAGGACTCGGGCGGATGTGAAGGGATTGTTGGATACGAGTTTGATGGACCGGATCAAGGCGGAGGATCGGGCCAAAGGGAACTAATAGTGCGACGGGATGAAGTTTTCGTAGGGTGGGCGTACCCGCCCACCGTTTTTGCGCTCGGCGACGGAACGTGGTGGGCGAGTACGCCCACCCTACAAAAACTAAGACGAGGAAGCGGAGGAGTTTCCCGTATCACGGGCGTCTCGCCCGTGTCCTGTCGGAATAAAAACACGGGCGAGACGCCCGTGATACGGGAGATTGCCCGCGCCGCCGAGGGCGCTGTTATCGAGGATGGCATCAGAAACCATTATGGCCTCTTCAGCCCTTTCAATTCGAGCAGGCGAACTGGACGCCGCCGCACCCGCGATATCGGGACACGACACGCGTTCGCTGGCATTGGCGGCGGTTGGGGCGTCGCGCAACCAGGAACGTGGCGGCGTTGCAGCGCGCGGGAAATTGGTCATCAGCGCGATCGACGTCAATTTTCCCGGCTCCAGCGTCATTCAGAATGTTAGCCTGACCTGTGAGCCGGGCGAATTTGTGGTGGTGGTTGGTCCCAGCGGCAGCGGGAAAAGCACGCTTCTTAACGTTGCCGCCGGCATGCTCAAGCCGGCCAGGGGAAGTGTGGAACTCGATGGCGTGCGGACCATCGCCCCGGGTCCGGATCGGGCGATGGTCTTTGCCGAGCATGGCCTGTTCCCCTGGCTGACGGCGGCGGAAAATATCGGATTTGGCCTGAAGATGCTCGGCACGCCAAAATCAGAGCTCGAGGCGCGGGTCGATGCGGCGTTGCGCCTCGTTCACCTTCAGACCAAGGGCGACAAGCTGATTCATCAATTATCCACGGGCATGAAGCAGCGCGTGGCAATCGCCCGCGCGCTGGTCATGGACCCGGCGGTTTTGATGATGGACGAGCCGTTCGCCGCCCTGGATGCACAAACGCGAACGCTCCTTCATGCCCAGTTGCAGGAAATCTGGACGGAAACCAAAAAGACGATTCTCTTCGTGACGCATTCGGTCGGCGAGGCGGTTCGCCTGGCCGACCGGATTGTCATCCTGCATGCGCATCCCGGTCGGATTCGGCGGGAAGTGAAAGTTCCACTTGCCCATCCCCGCGATTTTGACAGCGAGGCGATCAGCGAAATTGCCCGCCTGGTCCGTAAGGAAATTGAAGACGAGGTTAACCGTGTCAACGCCGAAATGGCCGAAGAATACTGGAATCCTCAAGCGGATGCTCATCTGGGCGATCATTCTCACATCATGGGAGATGGCATATAGGGCCTCCAACTGGGCCTGGGTGCAGCGCGCCGAGGAAAAAGTGCTCGGCAATGCCTACGAATGGAAGGCGTATAACTTCCCCGCCCCAAGCCATGTCCTGGACGCCACGCTGGAAATGCTGAACATCCGCACCGGCTTCGGCAAGCCGCTGCATCACGGCTGGCCGCTCGTTCAAGCCGGGCCGGGCGAGAAGCCCTTGTCGCCCTGGTATGACGGCGAATTGATCTGGGCAGTGGGCGTGAGTGCCGAGCGGTTGGCACTTGGCTTTCTGGTCACCGTGGCCGCCGGCGCGATACTCGGCACGCTGATGTGGCGGATATCAGCGGTCGATCAATTCATCGGGCCGGTGTTTCTCGGGTTGCAGACCCTGCCCAGCGTCTGCTGGGTGCCGCTGGCGGTACTTACCTTCGGCTTCAAGGAACAAGGCATTCTTTTCGTATTGGTGATGGGCAGTTTCTCGGCGGCGGCGTTGTCATTGCGCGACGGGCTGCGAACGATTCCGCCACTCTATCCGCGCGCCGGGCTGATGTTGGGAGCGCGGGGATGGAAACTGTACCGCTATGTATTGTTGCCAGCCAGTTTGCCAGCTTTGGCGGGCAGTTTGCGCACGGGATTTTCCTTTGCCTGGCGTTCGCTCATGGGAGCTGAGCTGATCCTGGTGACGGAAAAAAAGGGCCTCGGATTCCTGCTGGCCACCGGTCGCAACTTCAACGACATCAAACAGGTGGTTGCGATCATGATCGCGATGGTTGTGATCGGCATGCTGGCCGACCGGTGGATCTTCGCCATCCTGCAAAAGCGCGTGCAGGCGCGGTTCGGGCTGGCATGAGAGAGCCCGGCCTCGCCAAGGGGCTGAGCATGGCCGATGGCCGCAATCAAAATGCAAGCGCCAAGAACGCCAAGGAGCCAAGAGCACCAAGGCAGAACGCGTGTGTGACCTTCTTGGCACTCTTGGCAGCTTGGCGTCCTTGGCGCGAGATTCTTGTCAGAAATCCCTGTTCTTCCGCCTTCTTCGCGTCTGCCTTCGCAGCTTCGCGCCTTCGCGAGCTTCCGCTTTTCCCTCCATCCGATTTTCCCAATCAAATATCACGCTGCCGCATGAACATTGCTGGTCGCGGCAACGTAATTCTGTTGTTGGTTAAACGAGCCTCCTTCCCTGGGCGGCGTGGCTATCCGAGAGGAGCTACGCCGCCTTTTTCTTTTCGCCAATCCAACTGCCCCGAACACCTATCCGCTCCTTTTCGCTAGGCGGTGGCCAGGTATCTGCTCGCCGCTGAGCCGGAATCCCAACCATACGGGCCGGAGAAAAAATATCGGGGGAAAGAGCACGTTTGCCTTTGCCGGGCAGGCGTGGGAAGCTGTCGATGAAAACAGTGCCGACGCGTTTCCGCCGGGCTCGCCGTGCAGGACGGCCGCTGGAGTCGAGCATTGTTTTCGAATATGACCCCGCTGCTTTTCACCCTGTCCCTCTTCGGCATCTCCATCGCGGCAGGCGTGCTTGGGTCGCTGCTCGGCCTTGGCGGCGGAATCATCGTCATTCCCGCCCTCACCCTCATCTTTCATGTCGACATGCGCTTTGCCATCGGTGCATCCATCGTTTCGGTCATCGCCACCTCCAGCGGCGCGGCGGCAGCATACGTCCGCGAGCGCATGACCAACCTTCGCGTGGCGATGTTCCTCGAAATCGCCACCACACTCGGCGCGCTCACCGGCGCATACCTGTCAGCGGAATTGGCCGGGCGATGGCTGTACGTCATTTTCGGGGTGATCCTCGCCTATTCGGCCTTGCAGATGTTCCGCAAACGCCAGGAAAAAGCCGGGGAAAATGTGCCCGCGTCGGCGCTGGCCGATCGGCTGAAACTTCACGCCAGCTATTACGATCAATCCTCAGATCGCGAAATCGCCTATCGTGTCACACATGTGCCGCTTGGATTTGCCTTGATGTACATCGCCGGCTTGGTCAGCGGCCTGCTGGGCATTGGGTCGGGCTCGCTAAAAGTGCCGGCGATGGACCTGGCCATGCGGCTGCCGATCAAAGTATCAACCGCGACGAGCAATTTCATGATCGGCGTGACCGCCGCCGCCAGTGCGGGCGTTTATTTTGCCCGCGGCGATATTGATCCGTTCATTGCCGCCCCGGTGGCGGCGGGAGTATTGGTCGGCGCAACGCTCGGCTCACTTTTGCTGGGCCGGTTGAAGAACCACATCATCCGCACGGTTTTTGTGATCGTGTTGCTGTGGATTTCCGGCCAGATGCTTTGGAAGGGACTGCATTTCCATGCCGCCATCCGCTGAAAACTCCCAGCCGCCTGACCTCGACCACAAAGCGCGCCAGGTGGAAATCCTCATCAGCACCCTGCTGCGCGTCGGCGTTATCGCCAGCCTGCTGGTGGTCATCGCCGGCGTGGTCGTCACCTTCATTCACCATCCCGACTACGTTCATTCCACAAAGGAAACCGCCCGCCTGACCACGCCATCGCGAGCCGACTTCCCGCGGACGATCGGCGAAATCGCCAGAGGCCTGCGCGAGGGAGAAGGCCGGTCAATCGTGGTGACCGGCCTGTTGCTGCTGATCGCCACGCCGGTATTGCGCGTGGCGGTTTCCATTTTCGCGTTCGTGTACGAGCGCGATTGGAAGTTTGTGGTGATCACGATCGTGGTGCTGGCGGTGCTTTTCTGCAGTTTCATCCTGGGCAAGGCCACGGGGTAATACGCGGTATGCTCAAAACTGAGCGTTTTCTTCCGTGGAGTGAAAACTTCGCGAGTGATTATGGCGAATTCGACGGCTTTGACGTAACACGGGCGTCCCGCCCGTGCTGACGATTTCATGCGTTCAAAATCCACTGTCCGCGAGAATCCATTCCTTCCGTTTTCCAGTTGTCAGCACCGCCGAGACGGCCGTGTCACGATACAGCCTTCTGAAACATCGCTCCCGACCGTTTCCGTGCAACTCATCACGCCTTGATCCTTGCCCACCCTCGCGGCATGATGGAAACCATGAAATACGGAATCAATCTGCTCCTCTGGGGCGCTAATATCGGCGAAGGTCACTACAAGCTCCTGGAAAACATCAAGGCGTGGGGATTTGACGGCGTGGAAATTCCCACCTTCGGACCCGACGAGGTTCGCTATAAAAAACTCGGAGCCAAGCTCAAGGACATCGGCTTGCAATGCACGACCTGCGTCATTGTGCAAAAGGACACGAACCCGCTGGACGCCAGTCCGGCCGTGCGCCAGGCGGCCGTCGATTTCCTCAAGCGCATGGTCGATCACAATCAAACCGTTGGCTCGACCATGATGATGGGTCCGTACAGTTCGCCGGTCGGCCATTTGGTTGGCTGCGGGCCGAGCGACGATGAGTGGAAGCGGGCCGTCGAGGTGTTCCAGAAAGTTGCGCCCTACGCGCAGCAGGCGAAGGTGCCGATGGCGCTGGAGTATCTCAACCGCTTCGAGCATTATTTCATCACCGACACCGTCACGGCGGCCAAGTTCATCGATGAGGTGAACCATCCCAATTTCCAGCTTCATTACGATACGTTCCACTCCAACATCGAAGAGAAGAACATCCCCGCCAGCATCAAGGCTGGCGGCAAGCGGATCGTTCACGTGCACATCTCCGAAAACGACCGCTCCACCCCCGGCGAAGGGCATGTGCGCTGGGATGAAAGCTTCCAGGGCCTGGCCGACCTTGGCTACAACGGCTGGCTGATGATCGAAGCCTTCGGCACCTCCCTCCCCGAAATCGCCGGGGCAACCTGCATCTGGCGGAAAATGTTCCCCGACGAAGAATATCTGGCGAAAAACGGCCTGGCATTTATGAAGAAGAACGTGGCGAAGTATTGGAAATAGCGCGCGGGTACGCGAAACCCGAATGACGAATGACAAAACCTTTCTGACTTCGTCATTCGGATTTGATTCGTCATTCGTCATTCGTCTGCAAAAAATCGAATAATGTAAAATTAGGCGGTTTGCTTTGGAGCACGCTCCCGGTGACAATCGACGCCGATTCATTTCAGGAGATGCTTCACGTGCCGCACATGTCCAATACAGACATTCTCCTGGCCTGTGTGATCGGCCTGCTGGTGATTGTCTTCTTTGTGCAACTGTTGCTGTTTCGCCGAAAGGACGGGGTGGCCGCCCTTCGCGAGAGCTTTGCCTCGTTTCAGGAATCGGCTGCCCGCACCGAAGAGGCCTTCCGCCAGGAACTGGCAAAGACGCTGGCGGATATTGGATCGCTGCGCGAGGAACTGGCAACGCGCGTGGCTTCACTGGTGAAATCGATGATTCCCGCTTCCACCGTCACCAAGTCGATCGACGTCAAGCTTGAGCAGGTTCGCGTCGCCGTCGAGGCGCGCATCGCCGAGCTTCAGGAAGCCGCCGGCCGCAAGCTTGACGAAGCCGGGGAAAACACGCTCGGCGTTGCCAACGCCCAGCGCGAGGAGATCGCCGCCGCGTTGAAGGAGATCAAGGAATCGCTGGTCGTCACGCTCGATCAATATACGCAGTATTTGAACGGCGTGATCACCAACCAACTTCACGAAAACGCCGGCCGCATTGACCATTCGCTGACCGAAAATGCGAACACCCAGCGCACCCAGATCGCCGGCATCGTCAAGCAGCTCAGCGAGATGATCGAAGCCGCCGAGCAGAAGCTGGAAAGCTACCGCCAGGAAACCGACCTGCGCCTGAAGCGCATCCAGGCCGAGAACGCGGTGGTGGCGAAGTTTTCGATGGCGACCCGCGCCTTCGGCGCCACGCTGGCCAGCGAATTTGATCCGGCCGCGGATATGAATGGAAGAATGGAAACTCCCCCCAGCAGAAGCACCGGCGCGGAAACCAACCGATCGTAGAGGGTGCGCATTACGGCGCTTTTCTTTGGCACCCTTGCCGCGAAAATGCTGCTGACGTCGCGCCCGCGCATTGAGTTTGACACGAAGGTGCGAAGAGACGAAGGACTCGAAGGGGCTTCTCGCGTTTAGAGAACTTTCGCGCCACAACACATAAGATTTTTTTCTTGGCGCCCTTTGCAGCTCACCGCCTTTGCGGTGTATCGTTGATTTTTCCGAAATAATCGGGTCTTCCAGGTATGAGGCGGCACACCGGGGGTTTGGCCGTTTTTCTTCGAAACCCGTAGGGTGGGCGTACTCGCCCACCATCTTTCGCGGGTGGCAAATGGTGGGCGAGTACGCCCACCCTACATTGTGCAACCGATTGCCAAAAACGACGGCCACACCTGCACCCCGCAAAAATTCCCCCGCCCCCTGTCGCTTTCCATTCTTCGCGCTATTTTATGTAGACCATGGCTCAGCCCGCGCCCCCTTCCGCCCAACCGCTTGCCGCACTGCAGCAGCCGGTGGAATCATTGCCCGGCGTGGGGGCGACGCGGGCGAAAGTGTTTCATTATCTTGGCGTCAGCACGCTCGGCGATCTGCTGGAATATTTCCCGCGCGATTATCAATTCGAAAGCTCCGAGCTTCCCATTTCCCGCCTTATCGATAACCAGGTTCAAACCGCGCGCGGCGAAGTGGTGGCGGTCGATTATATCGGCCAGCGACCGCGGGCGCGGTTCGAGGCAACCATTGATGATGGCACCGAGAAGCTGGCGCTGGTCTGGTTTAACGCCGGCTGGTTGCGCGGAAAAATTCGCCCGGGCATGCGGATTCGCGTGCAGGGGAAGGTGAACTTTTTCCGCAACATGCCGCAGATCGCTCATGCGACCTGGCAGGAAGTTGATGTAGACACGCCGATCGTCGAGCAGTCGAAATTCCGACCGATTTACCCCGCCAGCCAGCGGCTGCCGACGGAATTGATCGAGCACGTCATCAAGGAAAACCTGGAAACCGCCCTGGCCGCGGTGGGCGAGTGGTTTGGCCCGGCACTGATCGAGCAGCGCGGTTTGATGGGCCGCCGTCAGGCATATCGCGCGATTCACCGCCCCGCCGACATGACCGAAGCCCAGCGCGCCCGCCGGCGGATCATTTACGATGAGCTGATGCTGATGCAGCTTGGGCTGGGAATCAGCCGTCGGCTGCGCCAGGGGCGCATCAGCGCGCCGGTCCTGCGTATCGATAAATTGCTCGACCAGCGCATCCGCGCCCGCTTTCCTTTTTCGCTGACCAACGCCCAGCAAAACGCCATCTGGGAAATCGCCCATGACCTTGGCAGCGGCAGCCCGATGCACCGCCTGCTGCAAGGCGACGTCGGCAGCGGCAAAACTGTCGTCGCGCTTTATGCCATGCTGCTGGCGGTGGCGAACAAAATGCAGGCGGCGATTTTAGCGCCGACGGAGGTGCTGGCCGAGCAGCATTATCTCACGCTGACGCGGGCGCTGGCGGGGTCGAATGTGGTGATCGAGCTATTCACCGGCCGCATCAAAAAAGCCGAAGCCGCCCGCCGGCGTAAGGCGCTGGCGGAAGGGAAAATTCATCTCGCCGTCGGGACGCAGGCGCTGATTCAGAAAACAATTGAGTTCGCCAATCTCGGGCTGGTCGTCGTGGACGAGCAGCACAAGCTCGGCGTGAAACAACGCGGCGTACTTAAAGGCAAGGGCCTTTCGCCGCACTATCTGGTCATGACCGCCACGCCCATCCCGCGCACGCTGGCGCTGTCTTACTTCGCCGATTTCGCGTACAGCCAGCTCGACGAATTGCCCCCCGGCCGCCAGCCAATCAGCACGCGCTGGCTTCGCGCCAGCCAGGCGTCAGGCGCTTACGAATTCATCCGCAAGGAAGTGGACGCCGGTCGCCAGGCGTACATCGTCGTGCCGCAAATTGATGACAACGGCTTCGATGACGCCAAGAGCGTTTTGAAAGAGCACGATCGCCTGAGCAAAGGCCCGCTGCACGGCCTTCATCTCGGCCTGCTTCACGGCCAGATGAAAACCGAGGAAAAGCAACAGGTGATGACCGCCTTCCGCGATAGACAGCTTGATGTGCTGGTGGCGACGACGGTGATCGAGGTTGGCATCGATGTGCCGAATGCGACGGTGATGTTGATCGACAACGCCGAGCGTTTTGGCCTGTCGCAGTTGCACCAGCTTCGCGGCCGGGTGGGCCGGGGAACTGAAGTCAGCTACTGCATCCTGATCTCCGACGCTCCGAATGAAGAAACCGAAGCGCGCATGCGCGCGATGACGCAAACCAACGACGGCTTTGAGATCGCCGAGATGGATTTGCAACTTCGCGGTCCCGGCCAATTCTTCGGCACCCGCCAGCATGGCCTGCCGGAGTTCAAGCTGGCCGATGTGACCAATGAAATGGAGTTGCTGCAACAAGCCAGAGACGATGCGCTGGCGCTACTGGACGAAGACCCGAGGCTGACGCAGCCGGTGCATCGTGAATTGCGGATGGCGCTGAGCCAGCAGATTGGGGATGCGATGGGGTTGGCGCAGATTGGGTGATACTTCGGCCCGACGCGTCAAAGGTGTTTTTCAACTATTACGCGCACCGTGGCGTACGCGGAGGATATGAATAGCCTTTCGCCGTTCGTCGATGCGATAACGCACGAGGTATGGCGGAACGGGCATCGATCTGATTTGCCGTCCCCGCACATAGCCGGTGCGCGGAACATTATAGCGGTGGGGAAAGATGTTCAACGTGTCGATGGAATCCATTAATTGCTGAATCATGCTCGCCGCCCCATCCGGAGAATGGAGCCGAATATAGTCGAATATGCATTCAAGGTCAGATGACGCGCGCGGAGTGATCCTGATCTGATAAGCGTCCGGCATGGATTATTTTCCAAGATATTTTTTTCGCAGGCGGGCCGAAACATCCTTCCAGTCGAGGTCCTCGCCGCGTGCAATCTGATTCTCAGATTCTTCGATTGCGGCAAGATCCTCGGCATCCAGCTCGTCCACAATCGGGTCCAGCATGAGTCGCTCGAGGCCGGCCTCAATCACTTCCGACGGCGAGCCAAACTTCCCGGCCTTGATCTGTTGCTCGACAAAGCGAGCGAATTCCGGCTTATCAAGCATGATCTGCATGGTTCAAGATCTCCAATTGACACTATATCACGCAAAGCCGCTCTTGTCTCAACAGAAATTGGATCTCGATTAACGCCGATTGACGCCCATGCACTGAAATTACTCTACCTCCCAAACCCAAACTTCATCCACAACGGCGGTCCCAATATCAGCAACCCCACCACCACCGACGCAATCGACGCGATCAGCACCATGCCTGCCGCCAGGTCTTTGGCGGCTTTGGCTTTTGGGTGAATTTGCGGCGACGCCAGGTCGATCGCGCATTCGATGGCGGTGTTCAGCCCTTCGAGAATCAACACCAGCGCGATGGTGAAAACAATGAGCGCCCATTCGACGCGGCTGATGCGCAGCCATGCCGCCATGCCGCAGGCGGCTATGCCGATCGCCAGCTCGATGCGGGCGTTGCGCTGGGTGCGGAGCAGATATCCGACTCCGGAAAATGCGAAATAGAATGAGCGTGCAATGCGGCCATGCAGCGTGGTCGGCGGGGGATTGGATTGATCGGGATTCATCTGGCGGAAGATTGTAAAGGAGGATGCCGTCAAATTGGAATCCGGTACAATGTGAAGCGCCAACCAGGACGTTGGGCGCGATATTTAGTCGGGATCGATTCGAGGCAGGCAAGAATGAATGCCTGCCCCACCATTTTTCGGGCGCGTCCGGAAAAATCGCGATCGGCGGGCGTTTGACACTGAAAAACTGAATGAATTCTCTTATCAGCATTTACAACCTACCTGCTCTCGACCAGTTGCAGCGCGAGCTGCGCCTCGATCCTGCATATATCCGCCAGTTGCGCAATAACTGGCTCAAGCATTTTTGCTCCGACGAAGAGGTCCTGGCTGCTTTTCCTGTGCCGCAGCGCATCGCCGCGCGCGGCATGACGCTTTTTCGCAGGTGCGATTCGCAGATCGACGGGGCAAGCAAGCTTTTGCTTCGCACGTCGAGCGGCTTATTAATCGAAGCCGTCATCCTGCGCGTGGCGAGCGGACGGACAACCCTGTGCGTTTCCAGCCAGGTGGGGTGCGCGGCGGCGTGCGATTTTTGCGCCACCGGCAAAATGGGAATGGCCCGCAATCTCTCTGCTGACGATATTCTCGACCAGGTCCTCCGCGCCGGGCAGCTTTTGGCCGCTGAGAAACGGGCGATCCGTAACATCGTCTTCATGGGAATGGGCGAGCCGTTTCATAATGAAAAGAATCTGCACATCGCGCTGGAGGCACTGACGTCGCCGAAGTTGTTTCATCATTCGCCGGGGAAGATTTTGGTCTCCACGGTGGGCGTGGCGGATGCCATGCTGCGCTGCGCCACGAAATTCCCCAAAGTCAACTTGGCGCTGAGCCTGCACAGCGTCCGCCAGGATGTTCGCGAGCGGCTGATTCCCCTTGCGCGGAAATATCCGCTCCACCTGTTGCGCGAAACGATTATCGAGTTAAACCGCGCGCTCGGCATGAGGCTCATGATCGAATATCTGATGCTGGCCGGCGTGAACGATTCGGCGGCCGACGCGCGCGAGCTGGCCGACTGGCTGGGCGGGTTGGATGTTCACGTCAACCTGATTCCGTACAACCCCATCGAAGAAGCGCCCCATCTGACCGGCAGCGACAAAGCGGCGCGAGAGGCCTTCGCGCAGGTGATGAAATCCGCCGGTTTCAAAACCACGATCCGCCACTCCCTCGGCAATGACATCGCGGCGGCGTGCGGGCAGCTTGTGCGCCACGAAAATCGGCAGCTTGTGAATTGCGGCACCTGAGTTTACTCAAACTGAGCAGTTTTAGCGTCCTGCGGTGAAAAACATGCGGGATTTACGGGGAATCTTCCAACCCCGATGTGACACGGGCGTCCCGCCCGTGCTGGCGATGGAATGAGTTCAGAACGACTGGCAGCAACACGATAATCGCCTTTAAAAACCGCTCAGCTTGAGTGTTTAGATACGACCGCGTATTTTTATTTGGTTCCGGGGCTGACGTTACCAGTTCTCATACACGGGCGGGCCGCCCGTGCCACGTTACGCCAACTCGGCCGAGAATCCGCTCAATTGATATGCCACGTTCCGATGAGGACGTCGCGGATCATAGAGGACCACGATCGAATCCCCCGCGCTGGCGCCGTCATACTCTTTCGATGTGACGGTCATTTCGTTGGCGTGGCGAATTGGGGACAGTCCTGCGGTTCGGAATTCATATTTGACCCGATGGAATGTGCCGGATTTACCGGTGCTGTTGACGGCCATGATGCGCCCAACGACCGGCTCTCCCTCGCGCACCAGCCGCTTGTAGCGCATCGGCACGATCCAGGCGGAATACAAAACTGCGAGCATGATGCTGTTCCAGACCAACGCCCAGGCCCATACAAACCACCAGTCGCGCGCATAGTCGTCAAATGTGCGGGCGATGGTCGCGTAATGCACCGCGCCGAACCGGGCCTGATGGACAAGCAACCGGTCGCCCCGATGCAATCTCGAGGCTTCGTCCGGCGTGATGGATTGGTTATCGACGAGCCGGTTTGGTCCGGCCGGCCGCTGCGGGAAATAGGCGAAGTTGACATGCCATTTCGTTCCGCCGCGGGCGGTGTGGGTTGACGAGATTGTGTTGACTTCGCCGGGCACGGCCGGGGTGAGAAGGATGAACAATGGATCGCCGACGACGATGAACAGGATGATGAGCCCGACCAGGGTGTGCGGGAGGATAAACAGTCGCTCAGCCACGATGCTCCAGCGAAATCCCCTGCGCCGCCTGACCGCGCGCGGCGGGCTCGCCCGCAACTCGGGCGGAATCATCGAAGCTGTCTCATCGGCTTGTGGCAAGTGTTTATTAATCCCCGTCGACAAGGTTTGAACGCATAAATAATGCTTCCAGTTCGCCGGGCGAGCGGGACGATGACTAGAATTTGTGCTCAAGCCCCCAGCCAGTGCCGCGTTCGGCGCGGCTTTTTCGCCGGAACATCGGCGTCTTTGCGACGTCTTTGCTATGGGATTTGAGCGGGAATATTGGAGGAATTGCGTCCGTGATTTTTTTTGCCGTGTATCTGATTGTCACCGCCCTCGTTTTCGCCCGGCTGGAGATCGAGATCGAAGGTCCGCACGGCTGGGCCGAGAAATTGCCCACCTGGCGCATCAATAACCGCTGGACGCGCCTGTTCTACGGCTCGCGCCCGCTGACCGGGTATCACCTCTGGATGCAGATTTTCGTGCTTCTGATGGTTCACGTGCCATTGGTATTGCAGACGGCCAATTGGTCATGGGCAATGGAACTTCGGGTGGCGAGTTTTTATGTGCTGTTTTGGATAGCCGAGGATTTTCTCTGGTTTGTCATGAATCCCGCCTACGGGATTCGGCGATTTAAGCGCGAGCACATCTGGTGGCATGCGCCACACTGGTGGTGGGTGATGCCGCGGGATTACTGGGTTTTTGGAATCCTGGCGGGGTTCGCGTATGCCATCTCGTGGCGGATTTAAATCAGTTCGGAGTACGCCAAAGACCTAGAGCGTTTTTCAGATTAGTGTAGCGGCCAGTCGTCATTCTGAGGTACCCCTCACCGCAGAAAGATGCAGAAATTCGCCACAGATGAAAGACCGATGGACCCAGCGCGGCGAGCGGAGTACCGCCGCCGCAAACTGGGGTGACGCGTCACTACTAAAAAACGTCGCCTTTTGCGATAAGGTGCAGTTACCAAGCTTCACCCCTCGCAAAAGGAGCGACGTCATGAAGGAATTTATAGCTCGGCACAGTTCTGCTGTCATCGGTGTGCTCAAAGGTTTTGATCGCGTGCTGATTCGCGGCACCCATCGGGTTCTCGCCACCGCCAAGGGAATGATGAATTATCTCTGGGACAAGAAGGTGCTCCTGAAAGACTTCGGCGATTACTCTGAAGAGCTTACTCGGCAAATCGTTGCCGATTCCAAGCAAGTCGCCGGTGATGCGGGGCGTCCGGTGCAATACCTGAATGACTCAAGTTTGCGCAAGGAAGATCTCGCCCGCGAGATTGCCGCCCGCGACAAAATCGAAAACGGATTGGTCTGCGTGCTGACGGCACTTGAGCCCTGCTGGTCGTATGACATCCATCGCGACAAGGCCAAAGGGAAACTGGTGCTGGTAAGCCGGCAGCGAAGATGCCTGCATCATTATCATTATCTGATGCACGAGGAACTGGGGCTGATGCATGTGAAGATTCAAACCTGGCTGCCGTTTAACGTGCGAATATGCTTCAATGGCCGCTCGTGGCTGGCGAGGCAGATGGATCGGGCTGGAATCGAATACGTGCAGAAAGAAAATTGCTTCACGCGCATCGCCGACCTGGCCGCGGCGCAGCGCCTTTTCGACGAACAGTTGACAACCAATTGGAATGACCTGCTGAACGGACTGGCCGCCCGGGTTGTTCCGCAGCATGACAGGCTGCTGACATTCGCCGGCGCACCCATCGAATACTACTGGTCGGCGGATCAGAGCGAATGGGCCACGGACATCATGTTTAAAGATGCGCCGTCGCTGGCGCTGGTCTATCCGAAACTGGTGCGTCAGGGCGTGTTGACGCTCGGAGCGACCGACGTGCTGAGGTTCCTGGGTAAAAAACTCGATGGCCGCTACGCCACCGGCTCGGCCACCACGGACCTTAAGCAACGGCCCCAAGGCGTACGTCTTAAGCATCAGGCGGGTGCCAACAGCGTGAAGATGTACGACAAGCAGGAGACGGTGTTGCGCCTGGAAACCGCGATCAATGATCCCTCACGCTTCAAGGTGTTCCGGGGAACCGAGGCCGAGCCGGAGAATAAAAAGTGGCGTCCGCTGCGCAAGGGCGTGGCGGACATGCATCGCCGGGCCGAAGTGAGCGAAGCATGCAATGAGCGTTACGAATCGCATCTGGCCAAGATCGAGTGCCCCCAAACGCTGAACGAATCGTTGCGGCCGTTGGGCAAGTCGATTACGCGCGACGGTCGACGCCACCGCGGTCTGCGCCTCATGGCTTCGCAAGACGCCCAACTTTTGACGGCAGTGGCCAACGGCCAATTCGCCCTCAACGGCTTCCGCAACGGCGACATCCGCCAAACGCTGTTTGGAAAAGACGGCGACAAGCAGCAAGCGAAAAAACGTTCGGGACAGGTCAGTCGCAAGCTGGGATTGCTCAAGGCGCACGGACTGATTCGGCGAGTGCCGCGAACCCGCCGCTGGATGTTGACCGAAGCGGGAAAAAGCATCACGACCCTGCTGGCAGCGGCTGGAAACGCCTCTGCGACGGAATTAATGAAAATTGCCGCGTGAGTTATGTTGTTGCCAAAACAATAAGATGAACAATTGTAGTACAGATAATACCCACACGTTTCAAGTCTTATCTGTGTCCATCGGTCTTTCATCTGTGGCGATATCGCATTTGATTTGGTTGCGGCCAGCGGCCGCGCTGAGAAGTACCTGACGATCACGATGACGGAGACCTGCCACCAACGTGAAAAGTGCCACAATTCGCGAATGGATGTGGCGGCGGGCAGTGCCCGCCCTACTGCGATGGGTTGTAGCTCGGCGATCTTTGCCTCGCTGCAAGGTGCTGGATCATGGTCTCCAATGATTCAATGTTGACCGGCTTGGTCATGTGGTGATCGAAGCCGGCGGCCTTGCTCTTGATGATGTCCTCGTCCATTCCAAAGCCGCTCAGCGCGATGCCGGGGATGTGCTGCTTGGCCTTGATATGGCGGATCACATCCAGGCCGCTGCCATCGGGAAGTCCCAGATCGCTGATGAGCAGGTCGAACTTTTCACTTTCGGCCAGGCTGACAGCCTCGGCAACGGTTGACGCGGGGCTGACTGTATATCCATAGGCGCGGAGCAGTCGCACCATGATGCGGAGGGTGTCCTCGTGGTCTTCGACCAGCAGCAGGCGCAGTGCGATGCGCTCGGATTTGCGGGGATGGTCTGGTCCGCGCGGATCAGTCTTCGGGGCGGAAACGACCGGCAGCGTTACTGTAAACGTCGCGCCCAACCCGGTGCCGCTGCTCTGGGCCTTTAGCGTGCCGCCCAGCAGTTCCACCAGCGATTTCGATATGGTCAGGCCCAATCCAAGCCCGCCGAACCGGCGTGTGACAGTCCGCTCTCCCTGCTCGAACGCGTTAAAGAGCCGCGGGAGCAGATCGGGTTCAATGCCGATGCCGGTGTCGCTCACTTCGACCACCAGCCGTCCCTGCGCATCATTGCTGGAGCGCAGGACGATTCGGCCTCTCGGCTGGGTGAATTTCACGGCATTGCCGATCAGGTTCCAGAAAATCTGCTGCAGGCGCGCCGGGTCGGCATTCACGTGATGCTGGGCGGCCCAAAGATGAAGGTTGATCTCAATCTGCCGGGCTTCGATCTGTTCCTGGCAGACTTCCAATGCATGTCGCAGGCTGGCATGGGCATCAATTGTTTGGAGTCGCAGTTCCACCTTGCCGCGGGCGATGCGCGTGAGATCGAGCAGGTCATCGATGATGCGCGCTTCCATCTGCACGTTGCGGTGGATGGTCTCCAGGGAAGCCGCCACATCGGGAGGAAGATGCGGTTGACGCCGAAGCATTTCGACCGTCGCCAACACGGGCATTAATGGGGTTCGCAACTCGTGGCTCAACACGGCGAGGAAATGGTCCTTGGCCCGATTGGCCACCTCGGCAGCCTCCTTCGCCGCGCGAAGGTCTTCCAAAACCGTCCGCATCCGGCCTTCGCTCTCGGCAAGCTCCGCCGTCCGCTGCCTGACCCGCGCCTCGAGCATTTCCTCGGTCACCTTGCTGGCGGTGATATCGAACGCGATCCCCTGCAGAAATAACGGCTTGCCTTCATCATCGCGCACGACCTGGCATTCGCCGTGAACCCAGACGGTTCGCCCATCGCGGGCGATGAGGCGATATTCCGAGCAGAAGTGCGCGCCGCTGGCGCAGGTGCGGGCAAACTCCGCGGCCCAGGTTTCGCGGTCTTCGGGATGAAGCTGGTAATACCACAGGAACGGATTGTGAATCCATTCCTCCTGGGAAAACCCGAGCAGCGCCTCGATTTGCGGGCTGACGTAAAGCTCCTGGCCGTCGGTTTCACCGAGTGCCGCCATGAAAGTGACGGCTGGAATTTTTTCAACCAGCGAGCGATAGCACAATTCCGCCCGCCGCGGCTCCATCTTCCATGGCTGCAGCGTCGATGGCTTTTGTGGCGTCACAGCCGCCGGCAAATTCACCATCTGCTCAAGAATGAACCTCGCCTGTTCGAAGGCGGCAAGAGCTTCGGCATCGGCATCGGGCTCAGAAATGCTCATGGGCTGCCATGGGACGAGCTGGCACAGACAAAATCAATGCGAGTGGCGAAGAAACGGGATCGATCGGGGAATTGTAGCGAAAATGGCCGACGGTTGGAAACAAGCGGGAACGGCAGGGTCCGCCTTGGCGGCCGCGTTCAACTCCACGATGCCACGAGAATCCCGCCGCAAATCAGCAGCACGCCGGCCGCCGTGTGGAGCGACAGCCGCTCCTTCAGCAGCAGGCATGCCGTGATCACCAGAAGCACCGGATTGAGCCCCTCGAATGGAAAAATCCGGCTGAGATTCTCGCCTTCCAGAAGATTGATCCAGATGAAAAACCACAGGCTCATCGAGAATATCCCGACGAAAAGCAATCGAGCCGTTTTTCCGCGCGATTGCGGCGGCGTGGCGTCGCGCATCGAGCGCTTGAAAAATAGCTGCCCGACAACCAGGAAAAGCTGGCACAATATGGCCAGAAAAACGACGTGTGCCTTCACAGTTTTTCCTCCGCATGCATTAATGGCCGGGCAATGACCAGGATGCCAAGGAAAATCATCCCAACGCCGATCCACAGGTGAAGGGGAATGACCTCGTGAAGGAAAAAATGGGAAGCGGCCGGCACCATGACGTGAACGACGCTGATGAGCGGGAAGGCAATGCTCAGCGGCACCGATCGCAGCACGGCAAGCCATGCCACGAGGCTGGTGATGTAGCTGACGATGCCGATCCACGTCCACGCCGACGCCAGCGGCGCCATCCAACCCAGCGCGCCGTGGGTGAGCGTTCCCCCGGCGACGATTTTGGCGCCTTTGGAAAGCAGCACTTCGCCGGCCGTGTCCAGCAGCGCGCTGAGCAGGATCAGAAGGTAGGGATTAAGCAGCCACGACTTCGCGCCAGTGCGCGGCGTTGACGCCAGGGTTTGTTCAGCGGTCATGCGGTTCCCCACAAGGCGTCGTAATTGGGGAATTCGCGAAGCGTTTTGTCATTGCGCGTCGGCTCCAGCAGCGGCAACACCTTCCGCAGCACGAAATTCGCCAGCGGCGAGGTATGCGTGACATAAAGATCCATCGGCATCAGCTCGCATTTGAGCCTTCGCTTGGGGTCATAATTCAAGGCACTGCTGCAATACCATTTGATGCGCTGCTTCATCGCCCAACTCACGATGTCGCGAAGCGTGTAGAAATAAAGATGCAGATCGAGAGCCACATCATAATCCAGGCCCAGATACTCATCGTAAATCGCATCGCCCTGCAGCATGCACACGCTGAACGCCACCGCCCGCCCCTTCTGCCGCCAGATGAAAAACCGCACCTTGTCGGGCATTTCGCTGCCGAGGCGGCAGAGATATTCCTTCGTCAGCCGCTCGAATTGCAGCGGCGATTTGCGATACACGTTCAGATACAGCGGATAAAGCTCGTCCACATATGGCGTGATATCGTTCACCACTTCCATCGCAATCGCCTCGCCCGCCTCGGCATCGCGAAACTTTCGGCGGAGGTCCTTTCGCGTATTCTTGCTCAGGGCCTTGTTCATGTATTCTTCGAAATCGGCGTAATCGATGTTCAGCCGGGTGAACGGCAGGCTGGGAACGCGCGTGTAACCGCGCTGGGCAAAGCACGCCAGCGGCTCGCGATATTTGGCGGGAAATTCCTTCAGCACGATCATCCGCGTCCGCACCGACCGCGCATATTTCACCAGCGCCTCCTGCAGAGAAGAGGCGATCCATGCCGCCTGCTCGTCGGAGGTTTGATCGAGATGCCCCTCGCCCGCGGCACAGCCGACCATCAGCGTGCGAATGGTCAGCGCCTTGGGGAAAATGCGGCGCAAGCGCCCGGCCCATTTCAGCACGGCCGGGCCGGACCCTTGCAATATATCCTGTGCCAGAAGGAAAAACGGTTGAATCGCCTTCACCACCCCGGCGGCATCTTCCAACACGAAATACCGGTAATCAAAACCTTGAAGAATGGTGTCTTCGACAATTTGGTAGTAGCGCCAGTCCTTGCGGCTGTTGGCGAAAGCGGTTTTCCAGGCCGGGCATTGCTCGAGGTTTTGGCGCTGGGCCACATACACGGTGCCGTCGGTCGTGTTAAATCGCGGCAATGTGGATGAATCGGTCATGAGGGAATCGGAAGCCCTGGGTCTGGCCGGCAGTCTACGTATTGAATTCCCCTGCTTCGGGGATGCGCTGGATTGTATCGCAGGGCGCGTAAACCAGATAGAGCACACGCCGATTATCGGCCGTGCGAAGGAGTTGACTTGATTTGCAGCAGGCTGAGCTGAAAGCCGCGCTCTAAAAGAACCCGCACGATTGGGCGACCTCGAATCTTTGCGGGGTCTGCACCGAACTGTGTTTGCCGTCGCAAAACGTGATCGTCCGCAATGTGAAACCGCACGGATTTGCGCGAGTCATTTAGGATCTATGTGAATAGGAGGTCGGAACTGGATCGGCATTGAGCCCGCTCGCCGTCGCGTGCGTGATCCACAAAATAGCGCCAGAGGACTTCTTCGTCGATTACCTGATAGCCGTAGAATTGGGCACAGTACCAGCGGTTTTTGTCGCCCATAGCATCCCGCCACCGCTTGGCGAAATTAGCGGCTCCGCCATTGCGGATGAAATGAGTCATCAATACTTCATCTTCATGCACTGGCCGCAAAAGTTTCTGGCTGCAATACCATCTGTTTTCGTCGCCCAACGCCTCGATGAGTTGCATCTGAACCCGCACATTCATGGTGTTGATTCCTCCGATCCGCCTCACTCTCATCTCATCTTAATATCCCCGCCGACTAAGGGAAAGGAAATTCTGCACAGTCCCACTTCCGATTGTAAATAAATTATTCTGCTGCACTTATGGGCCGGCCGTAAGTTGGAATGGAACACGACGGTTCAAATTCTCCATCATCCGTTATTAATATCCGGGCCAGTTGGCGATCGGCAAACCCGCCTCGGCTTCGATCGCCAGAAACCGGTTGTATTTCGCCAGACGCTCCGACCGGGTAATCGAGCCGATCTTGATCTGATCGCCGGCCCATCCCACGGCCAGATCGGCCAGCCAGTCGTCCTCGGTTTCGCCGCTTCGGGCGCTAATGGTGACGGCCCAGCCCGCCGACCGCGCCAGTGCCAATGAATGGGCCGCCTCGCTCAGCGTTCCGATCTGATTCACCTTCAGCAATAGCGCATTGGCCGACTTCGTATCAATCGCCTTTTGAATTCGTGCCGGGTTCGTGCAAAGTAGATCGTCGCCCAGAACCAGCGCCCGGCCCGCGGCGCGCTGGCGCAACAGCGGCCAGTTTTCCCAGTCATCCTCGGCAAGCCCGTCCTCGAGGCTCAAGATCGGATACCGATCCAGCCAGCCGAGCAGTTGATCGATCATCTGCCCGGGCGTCAGCGGATCGGCCTCCAGGTGATATTTCCCGTCGGCATAAAAATGGCTCGACGCCACATCCACCGCCAGCGCCACATCCCGGCCCGGCGAAAAACCCGCCAGCCGGATCGATTCGACCGCGTCTTCCAGCATCGCATCGCAGGATGGGAACGGCGGCGCCAATCCTCCTTCATCGGCAACCAGCGTGCGCGTGTGGTACTTTTTTCCGCAGAACTTTATCGCCGCATGATAGACCGCGTAGACCACCGCCAGCGACTCATCGATCGTTTTGGCGCTCAGCGGAATGAGCAGCACGTCCTGGATGGGCACCTGTGCCCCGGCATGTTTCCCGCCGCTGAACAGGTTTACCGTCAGCCGCGGAAGCCGGGGAGCTGCTGAACCGGCGAGATGGGCAAAATGCTGGTAAAGCGCGATTCCTTCGGCAGCGGCGGAAGCCCGCGCGAAGGCGATCGACACGGCGAGAATGGCATTGGCGCCGAGCGCCGATTTGTTCGCCGTGCCATCCAGCGCCAATAGCGTTTCGTCCAACTCGCGTTGGTGCGAAAACCCCCGCCCCGCAACCGCCGCCTGAATCGCCCCTTGAATATTCGCCACCGCCTTGCGGCAACCGAGGCCCCCATATCGCCCGGCGTCGCCGTCGCGAATTTCCATCGCCTCGGCTTTTCCGGTGGAGGCCCCCGATGGAACCGACGCCCAGGCCGATGCGCCCTCTTTGAAAGTGCAGCGAACGCCAACCGTCGGCCGTCCGCGGCTGTCGAGGATCTCCAGCGCGGTTAACTTCTCAATCGTGGGCATAAGTCCTATCGCATTGGAGTCGACGGCACGGCCGGGACGGCCGTGTCACGACCAAGCGTCCCGTCACTTTGAGTAAATCACTTGGCAAGATCAAACGTCGCCGTCACGGTCACTTGCAACGCCACCGGCCCCGGCGATGTGCCGGTGGCTTCATCCTGCGCCGCATCCTCCGCGGGGGCCGCTGCGCCGGCCTGCTGCATCATCAACCTCATATACACTTCCTGGTAATTTTCGGCGCTGGCCGGCTGGGCGCTGGCGCTTCCTGACACCTTTTGCAGAGCGCCAAGTTGCGCATCGGCCGCCTTGGCCAGCAATGTCGCCTGCGCCTTCGCCTTCTTAAACGCATCGGCCATGGCCGCGGCGCGGTCTTCGTCTGACACCTTCGCCACATACAAAAACGTCGGATCGTTGGGGTTGGCAGCGCCATTGTTCATGGCGGCGGCCTCCTCGGCAACTTCCTGCTCTTCGGGACTCAGCGTCTTGTTCGACTTGCCAAGCCCGGCCGCCTTCACCTTTTCCTGAAGTGCATACCCTTCGGCCAATTGCTGCTCCTGCGGGCCTTCCTTCACCGGCCATTCGGCCTTCACCGTACAGGAGATCGACACGCTGGGCGTGCCGGTCGTGGGCTTCTTGCGGCCCTGTCGGCCCAGCATCTGCTGGATATATTGCTGCCGGGGGTCGGTCGCGCCGCCGGTTGTCATCGGGCCAAACTCGATGCTCTTGGCCGTGGCGGCAAGATCGGTGAGCTTTTTCGTCGCATCGGCCTGCGCTTTTTTGAGATTGGCAATGGCCTCGTTGATGTCTTTGCCGTCGGCGGTGATGCCAAGCTGCACGCGAAGAATCTGCGGCGGGCGGGTGATGGTCACATGCCCCGTCCCGGAAACCGCGCCTTCGGTTGCCGCCGCCTTGGCGACGGTGCAAATTCCCATGAGCAGGACGAGCGCGCCAAATGCCCGACACAATAGTTTGCGATTCATAAGTTCCCTTTCCTTTCAGTTCATGTCATGTCATGTGGCATGGGCGGCCCGCCCATGTCTTTTCCCCGCCAGACCAACCCACGGGCGAGCCGCGACTCGAGTGAGCTCGTCGAAGTCCCGTGCCACATTATTGCAATTGCTCCATTCCCACTTCATCGCGCATCTTCTTGCGCAAAGTCAGAATTTTCGGCCCGTGCATCGCGCGGATCGTCCAGTAAAACTCGCGCAGATTGTAGTTGTTCTTTGCCGTCGCCGTGTAGATTTCCTCCAGCACCGGCGTTTGTGAATCATCATCCAGCGCCGAGATAGCCGTGTAGACCAGCTCTGCGCTTCCGTCGTAGCTCGACGTTTCCTTATGCTCTTTCCAATATTGCAAAATCGGCGGCAGGCCTTCCTTCTTTCCGGCAAGGCACAGTAAATATCCGGCATACGCCGCCATCGTATGATCTGAATTGCTGACGAACGGCATAAGGACATCGGGCTTGAGGCCGACCGGCGGTTTCACCTGGCGAATCTGCCCCTGGCCGTACGCGTCATACTCCGTGGAAAACGAAGATGACAGCCACAGTCCGTTCTCCAGTGAATTCAAATTGCGCCCGCCCAGCGCCAGAAATGTCAGCGCGATGCGCTGCAGCGGCACGGTAAGCTTTCCCGACGCCAGGGCGTCGACCGCCATCTTTTGTCCATCAGCGGTTTCGGCCGAGAGCAGGAAGATTTGAAACGCCGCCGACCGCAGCATCGGCGACGATTTTTCATCCTCATAGATCTTCTTTGCCGGTTCCTTCACCTGGTCCTTGGCGCTGGAAAGGAGCAGGGCTAGGGCGATTATCTTCTGTGAATCGGAACCGGCTTTGAGATGTTCCCGGGCGGCATCGGCCACCACCTTGGTCTTTGCCTCATCCTGATTGTTGCCGCCATTAAATTCCTGACCGAAATAGAGCAGTTGCAGGCCGCGATAGACGGCGTCGACGGTGCGTTCGGTACGATCGCCGGCAAGCTGGCTCCACAAAAGATCGGCCGCGCGCGGGTCGCGCAAGATGGTGAGACCCGCCGTCAATTCCTGCACCAGCCGATCATCCGGTTGCGTAGCGGTCAGCGCCTTGAACAGCGCCACGCACTTTTCCCATGGCAGCCAGGGAAGCGCCCCGGCCACGGCGGCTTTTGTGTCGGGATCGGCCTTGGCCGCTTCGAGGAGGATCGGCATCACCTCATCCTCATGCCCCAGGCAGACCAGCGGCAGGGCGCCGGCGCGCTGCATGGCTTTGTCGGGCGATTTCACCATCTCCTGAAGCGCCGGCAACAATTTCCCAACCCATTGGGGCTGGCCCTTGCCCGCGCGAAAATCAGCCACCCACTTGGCCGCATCCACCTGCACGCGCCCCCCGCCGAATCCAAAGAACGAGGGTTTGTCGATGTAGCCGTCCTTGGGCAGCATTCCGCTCAGTGCCTCGAAAAGCGCCTTTCCGCCGGCAATTTTCACCGAGTCGACCTTGTCGCCCAGCGCCGCCGTCACTTCCTTGGAGCAATCCACCTGGGCCAAATCGGCCAGCGCCACGACGGCGGCGGCGCGGAGGGCCGGGCTTTTTGACGCGCACATCCCGCGGATCACGCCGACGTTCTGCGTGTTTCCGCCGCGGCCCATCTCCGCCATGATGGATTTGAGAATATCACTTGCCAGTTCCGGCCGGCGGGTCGCCAGATCGCTGAGCGATTTCTCCGACATGTTCCGGCCCATCGGCTTAATCGCCGCCAATGCCCTGCCCACCACAAAACTGTCGGGATCGTCGAGCCGCTTCAACACCGCATCAGCCGCTTCCTCACTGGGCGTGGCGTTGTTTTGCTGGGCCATGTCGGCCAGGGCGTCGATCGCCTCGGCCCGCACCCGCCAGCTTGCATGCGACAGCAATCCGACCAGGCATTTGGTGGCATTGGCGGTGGCCGACGCCTTCAAAACGCGCACGGCATGAACGACCAGATCGTTGTCTTTTTCGCCGGGAATGTAGGCGATCACCGCATCAGCGATTTCCGGCGTGGGCGCTTCGGCCAGTTGCTTCAATACTGCCGCCCGAACGTTGGGAACCGGGTCATGCAGCAGCTTGACCAGCGCCGCCGTCCCCTCTTTTCCGCCGATTTTTTGCAGCGATGCCAGGCTGATTTCCCGCACCAGCGGATCCGGATCGCTGAACAATTCCAGCAGCAGCGGCATTTCATCCGCCGTGGCCCGGGCGGCCAACTCGTCGGCGGCGACATGTCGTGTTTGCGCATCAGTCGACGCCAGGCGATCGAGTCCGCCGGGCCATTGCTGCATCAGGCCGCTCGTGGCGACCAGCTTGTAGCGCAGGGCCGTCAGACGCTCGCGCTGGCGATCGGTGGAAATCTGCTTTATCTTTTCCAGCACGAGCGGAAGCAGCGCCGGCCCGATGCGCGCCAGCCGGGTGGCGATGATTCCCGCCTCGCCCGGATCGGCCGCGGTCAATAAGCGGGACAGGTCCAGTTCCGCCGCTTGCTTCTGGTCGCCGTCCAGAGCGGCGGGCTGCGTGGTGACCGGCTTTATCGCCGCGGCCCACTTGCGCAAGGCATCGATGCGGGCGGCATCAATCGTTTCCGGCTGCCACGGATCCATTCCCCCCACCGGCGCTTTCCATCCCGACAGCAGTTCCATCGCCGCCAGCCGCACGCGCAGGTTTCCCTTTGCAAATGCGTCAACGACCGGCGGCGCGCTGGCCGCTGCGAACGGCGCCAGGCGACTGGCCGCCGACTCGCGGGCCGATGCATCGGCGCTGCCGAGCTTTGCCACCAGCCGGCCCATCGCCTCGGCGCTCGGCGCGGCATCGCCGACCAGATCCGGATCGACCGGAATGGCCGCCGGCACATTCTCCTGCATCCACTTCAGCAATTCCGCGCCGGCCAGGTATCCCTCGCGCGAGGCAATCCGCTTACCCTGCGGCGAGAGCAACCGGATCGCCGGGATCGGTCCCTGATAAGCTTCCACCCCCGGCTCGGGTTTGTCGACATCCAGGTGCACCAGCGTCCATCCCGCCAGCTTGTCGCGCACGTCGGCCTTGTCCAACTCCGTCTTGAGCGCCCGGCACGGCGCGCACCACTCGGCCCCGTATATCACCAGCATCGGCCGCTGATATTTGGCGGCATCCTTGTAACCCTGATCGAGGCTGGTGAGCCATTGAATGCCGGTGGCCACCGGCAGCGTGGTCGGCGCGCGCTCTGGATCGGGACCGCCGCGGCGAGCCGATGCATATTGCACGGGGATGGCCATGGCAAGAATGAGCGTGAGGGCGGATGGATGGATTTTAGTTTTCAAGAAAAGCCTCCGGCATCGCTGAACATCTTCGAGGACTGATTATCGGCCGTTCGGCGAGTTGGGGCATTTTGCAAATCTGGTGCTCGCCCTGGCTGTTTTGCCCGAGACCCCCGCCGCTTGAAACTGTCTGAAATGGGCAATCGTCATCCTGAGGTATTCCGAAAGATCTTGCTGATCTCGCGCACCGGCGAGATCCTTCGGAGTACCTCATTGTTAGGATGACAGGTGCGTCGAACCGGACATTCTCGAGTGGCGTGTGTACCAGCACAGCGGAGGAGAGTCTGGACCACATCAGAGCTGGCATCGAGCCCCTGCAAGCGAGTTCAATACAACAATCGCGCGAAACGCAAAATCCACCCTGAGATTCGACTCCCACAGCGCGCGAGCTTTGCGTCGTAAGATTCCCCTTCCCATGCTTGATCCTCAACCAGTACGTTCCGTAATCAAAATGCGGACTGTTCTCCCGATCGTGGCACCGCGTGCATTGGTCAGCCGCGAGGAACGGCGTGCGAACCTTCGGATCGCTCACGTGCGCCTGCGATGGCCCGTGGCAATTCTCGCAGCCCACGTCAATCCGGTTCGGCGTTCGCCGGGCGGAATCAAACCCGCCGGGAAGGCCGTATCCCGTCGTATGACATTGCTGGCAATCGGCGTCCACTTCAAACCCGCGCGGTTTGAGCGTCGCAAAGGCGTGCGCGTGGGCTGTGCCGGCCCATATCTGCGCCTCAGCGGCATGGCACGAAGTGCATGAAGCGCTGCCGGCGATGCGATACGAGGGCGGGGTTCCTGGGGGAAGAACGGGGGCAAAGCCGGTCTGCGCGGCTGGCAAATCGCGGCTGCCCAGATCGGCCAGATAATGATTCAAATTGGCAAGTTGCACATCCTGATCGGCGAATGCTCCGGTCAGCTCGACGATTTTGCCGGACAATTTCTGCGATTTCGCCGCGGGAATATCCAGTTGCACGAGGAATTTTCCCTTGTTGGTGGCGGCGGCGAGCAATGGGCCGGTCGTTGATTTGGGAGCAATCGATTGACCGGTCGGGCCGCCCACGACGCCGTCCACTTCCGGAAGATCGGCGGCAAGCTGCGCCAATTCCTCATCGGGCAGATACGCCAGCACAATCGACAGATCGAACTGCCCCGCCGCCTGCGCCAGCGCGGCGACCACCGCCTGTTTCGGATCGCTCACGATCATCTGCGGCGTGGCGAACTTCGGCGAAAGCACGCCGATCAACACAATTCGCCTACCGCCCGCCGTGGCGATGCGAAATGGCGGCGCGATCAGCTGGCCGGAGGCATCGCGGACATTTGCGCCCACCATCGGCACATGGAGTCGACCGGCGGTTTCGCGCAGGTAGGCGGGGCCGAGCTGCGCCTCGGGTCCGCCGATGTTGTGAGCCGCGATATGCATGGCGTTTTCGCCAGTGAGGATCGCCTGGAACTTCAGCCGCTGATATTCGGAAGTGCCCGCCGGCGCGCCGCCCGCGTCGGCGTAAAGCACGTCGGCGTTTTGCGCCAGGTCGCGCAGATACGTCCCGCGGCGCAACAGCCCGCCCGACTGGTTCGACGTGCAGCCGCACGGCGTGATCCACCCGCCGGTGTCTCCGCTGACGACCAGGATCGCCGGCCGCACGCTCTTGTTTCCTTTAAACCGCCCGCGCAAGCCCCACACCGCCGCCCCGGCGGCAATGAGAATGAGGATGAGTGCAAGCCATTTCCACACGGTCAATCAGCCGGCAACAAAGAGTTTGACGCGAAGAAGCGAAGAAACGAAGGACGCGAAATTGTCGAAATCAAATCAAACAGCCGTGTTATTTGTCTTGATCATCGCGATTCGCAAAACGTCTTCATCTCCCTCGCATATGTCGTCTTCGACACACGAATTAGCGCGCCAAGAACACCAGATTTTGGTAGGGTGGGCGTACTCGCCCACCGCGTTCCCTCGCTGGCGTGAACGTGGTGGGCGAGTACGCCCACCCTACGAAAACTTTTATCTTTCCATGGACCGTCATGCTGAGGTACTCCGAAGCATCTACGTTATGCACCAGAAAACAAGATGCTTCGGAGTACCTCAGCATGACGGTCCACAATAGTCGGGCATTCTCACGCGGTGTGCGAATGGCACCTGTGGCTGCGTCGCGTCAAACTGCGCAGTTCCATCGAAATCTCTTCGTCCCCCTTCGATTCCTTCTCGCCTTCGCGTCAAATCCTCCCGCCAAACGCGAACGATTCAATACAGCAACGCATACGCCAGGATATTCACATTCACCTGGGCGTCGTTGGTGATTTCGTTTCCGCCGCAGCAGCAGCAGCCGGTGGTGTGGGCGGTGTCGTTGAGGCCGTCGACGGAGTAGATGACGCCAACGCGGTCGCCGATGGAGACGGCTTCCAGCGGGCGCGGGGCCTGGTGAAGGCCGGTCAATTCCTTGATGTCGTAAACCGTGTGGAAAATCGGATGGTCCATGGTGAGAGTCGCCATGGGATGATCGGGGAAAATCTTGGCCATCTCGGCGCGGAAGGATTTGTCCCAATCGGGCGATGAGCATCCCGCCGATGCCAAAAGAAGCCCGCCGTTCTCGACGAATTTGCGGAGATTCTGACGTTCGGTATCCGGCAGGTCGAAGCCTCCTTCGCCGGTCATGATGACCAGGGGAAACTCGAACAGTTCCTGCGAGTCCAGCTTGACGGCATGAAACCGCCGGCTGGTGGAAATCGACGACACCTTCTCGGCGTCGATCAGGAAGTGATCGGAAAAGCACTTGCTGCTCTTGGACCCGGCGTAGATGAGATTCGCCACCTGCACGACGCCGTCCGGCTCGCCGCCCTGCTGCTTGGGCTCGGGGATTTCGCCGGCGGTCGTCGGTGCAGCCGCGGCCGACTTCACCGCGGCCGTTTTCGATGGCGCGGTGGCCGGCTTTCCGTCACCCGCCGCCAAAAGCGGCACCGCCGCCAGCGCCCAGATCAAGGCAATGGCAATCCTGCGCCGATGGAAGAATGTTTCATTCATGGTACATCTCCTGTCATTATTCAAGGCAACCCGCGGCGTCACAATGAGTACCTGCTCTGAAAGATGTAGGGCGGGCACTGCCCGCCAACACTGCGCTCGGCGGGCAGTGCCCGCCCTACACGTCGTCGACTTACCACTCACCGCGGCGGCTCATACTGCTGATCCAATTCGTCCGACACGCGCTGGAAATATTCGCCCACGCGGCGTTTGTATCGATCCGGAACGGCCGCTTGCGATTGGCCGCTGGCGTTTATTTTGCCCTGGGCGTTGGAGGCGGTCGGGTCGCCGGGCGTGGCGGTGCCGCCGGCGGTTGTGGTGACGCCATGATCGCTGTGGCCGCCGCCGGCGCGCGCCGGGCCGCCGCGGGTGGGAATGCGGCCATAGAGGCCGACGTTGGACAGCGAGCTGCGCCGGGCGCTGAATCCCCCGCCGTTGCCGCTGCCCTGGCCGGGCTTTAGCCCGAGTCCCGCCGCTTGCAGAAGCTGCTCGACGGTGTTGCCCAGGCCATCGGCCAGTTCGGGCTGAAATTTCAGGCAGCCTTCGCCGTCTCCAGCAACGCCCTGGGCCTTGGCGATGAACTTTTCCAGCGTGTCGGCCGCGGCGCGCGACGATGTCGCGGCTTTGGTGCCGATGAATTCCGACAGTCCTGATTCCGCCGCCGCCATTTCATCACCCGCCGTGCTTTCGCGGACGGCCTTGGCGAATTCGCCTGCGCTCTTGCGGAGGTCGTCCAGGCGGTTATCAGCCGGCAGCTCCGCCACGTCATTGTCGATCTTGTCGAGCAACTGGCGAAGGTCGGTGCGAATTTGCCTTTGCTCTGCTTCCAGGTCGCGCATGCGGGCCTTTTGGGCCGGGTCGTCTTCGTTGTCGTGCCCTTCGAGAACTTCCATGCGCTGGGCCAAATCGCGCTGCCGTTGATACAGGTCGATGAACACGGCCTGGTCTTCGATCAGCGGATAAATCTTGGCGAGGTGTTCCAGTGGGGCGTCGGCTTTCTGCTGGAACTGCTGCTGCTGGCCGCCGAGGCCATTTTTGGCATCTTGAAGTTCCTTCTCCGCCTCGCCCGCGCTGATGCCGGGCTTGGCGGCGATCTTCTGCAGATCATCGGCGGCCTTCTCCATCGCCTTGGCGGCATCGTCAAGCTGTTGCCGGAGCTTTTGGTCGAGGTCGAACGGCAAATCCTGAGCCGCCATCTTCGAAAGCTCGTCGGCATCGTGCTTGATCTGGTCGGCGGCTTGCTTGATTTTCTCGCGCAGCTCTTTGGCCAACTCGCTGTTGGGGTCGGCCTTGGCCAGCTCCTTTTGCAGCTTCTCGATGGCGGCCTTGGCGGCCTCCATCCGGCGGGTTGCCTGCTCATATTTGGAAAGGAACGTTTCCAATCCCTCCCGCGCCAGCATCATCTGCTGCATCTGTTCCTTGCTGATGATGTGGACGGTGGTGACCGGGCTTTCCGAGCCCTTGGCCCCGGCAGGATCATTATCTTCCACACGGGCAAAGAGCTTGATCGTGTCGCCCGGGCTTACGCCGTAATCCGCCAGGGGCAGGGCAACCGTCGCCGGCAGCAGCGTGGGCTGCGAGGGTGGCACCGCAACGCTGGTCGGCCGGAAGCGGGATTCATTCAGCCCGCGGTAAAGCTCGAGTTTCGAGATGCCATAGTCGTCCTCGGCCAGCAATTCGATATTCAACGTCACATCCGGCGTGGCGAACGATTCGGGCTTTGGCTCCATGATGCGGACGAACGGCTTTTCATCGCGCAGCAAGGTTACCGGGGCAGCGAACGAATCGACCGATGGCTGCCCTTCCACATCGGTCACATTCACATGCAGCACGCCGGTCGAATGAACGACGAATGAGCCTTGCACTTCCATCGCGCCATCGCCTGCCGGTTTCATCGCGAACTGGCGGGCAAGAGCCGGCTGGGTGGTTGGCCCATTTTGGCCGGGTGTGGCCTGATCGCTGTCGGAGGCAATCGTTCCGCCGGACAGGGGCCGATTGCTCTTCGCCCAGATTTGCACGAGGGTGCCGGGCAGCGCGGACAAACCAGCGGGCGGAAATGCGCCTTCGAGCGCGGGGCGGTGGGTATACGCCGGTGGCGTGATGCGCATGCGCACCTGTTCCAATTTGGGGACAGTGATGATGCTGATTTCATAGCGGCGCGATCGCGCCCGGCCGGCGCGGATGTAATAGCGGGCCGGCGAAGTGACGGCGGTGAGCGTGCCGCGCCAGGCGCCGCCGGGCTCGGGGAACATGGGGAGCTTTTCTTCCTCGCCGCCGGGCTGCTGGATGATGAGATTGACGCTGTCGACGGTTTCGCCGCTGGCGGTGGCGCGGATGTCGAGATTGCCGCCGTAGATGACGCGGGCATCACCCGGGTCGACGGAAAGCTGGATGCGAGAGTAAGGCGGATGATCGCCGAACGGATCGGTAAATCGCGCCCACTGCGTTTTAGCCAGGCGCGGAAACATCAGCGAAAGAATGGCGATGGTGATGGCGATGAAGCCAAGGGCGGCCAGCGGGCCGAAGATCGGCTTTCGTGGAATAACGCTCGGCGCGGAGATATTGGCCGCCAGTTGCGCCGCGCGATTGACGGCCATCGACGAAAGGCCGGCCGTCAGGGCGGCGGATTGCGAACTGGCGGTGGCCGGCATGGGGTGAAGCAGCAGATCGACGCCGGACAGAATTTGCCCGAACGCCCCGCCGGCGTTATCGAGCCGCCGGGCCATGGCGCTGGGGCTTGCCCCGCGCCAGGCGAGATAGCCCAGCCGGACGGCGATGACAAGACCGACTGCGATGCAGGCAAGGGTGCTAAGAATGCGCGGCAGCGGCGGTAGTTCCGTCGCCAGGTCGAGCCACATGCACAGCAGCACCAGCGCCACGGCGGCGGCGATGCTCCAGGCCGTGCCGCTGGCAAGATTGATCGCCAGCCAGCGGCGCTTGAGTTCGCGCAGGCGGTCGGAAAGGGTGTTTGGGGTCATGGGTGTTGCCACCAATCTTTATCGCAACCGCGGACGATCGCGCCGCGGTCATTCTTCGTGCGCCGCTTCTTCCATCGCAGAAAGGAGTGGACCTTCGGTCCGACCGCTACGCGAGGAAGATTTTCGTTCCAAGCTTGCATTGCACCAGTTGCACATCATACCAACCCTGCCGATCTTCGCAGCCACCAGGAGAATCCCCAGATGACGACGATCAGCGCCAGGATCCACCAGCGGTCCCAGGCGATGGTTCGCTCGGAGCGCGGCGGGCGGGTGCGGGCCAGGTGTTCGGCGAAGCGCTGAGCCAATTCTCCGGCGCTGTCGTTGGTCAATACCGCCCCGCCGCTGCCCTGGGCGATGCGCTGCATCAGGTCGGGCCGGGCGCGGAGGTTGAGTTCCTCTTCGCCGAACCGGCGAACGTCGAAGGCCGTCCGGCCAAAGGCGTTGTCGGCAGCGCCGTCGCTGGAATGAACGCGGGCTTGATAGTGACCCTCGGGCAGCTTGCCGAAATCGACGTGATATCCGCCCGGCTCGTCGGCGACGGCCGCGGGAACGAAGCTCTTGGCTTCCCCGGCGGCGTTGGTCAATTCCACGGTGGGTAGGCCGCCGCGGGTGGCCTCTTCTCGAAGCAGCAGCGAAACGCCGGCAGCTTCGCTGGTGGAAAAGCTCAGTTTCCCGGCCCGCAGCATCACCTTCTGCCCCGGCATCAATCCCGTGCCGGAGACGAGCCATCGCAACAGGCTATGCCACAAGCGCGGATAGGTTTCCTCTTCATTTTGAAATTGCGGCGGAAGAAACGCCCACCGCCACATTCCCGCCCCTTCGATGACCACCACCCGCCCGGTGCCGTAGGGTTGATAGACGACCGCCGGGGCATTGTCGCCCCCGGCCGAGCGGGCAAGAACCACTGCCAGCCCGTTGTTTCGCGCGACAGTGATGTCATCGCTGGCCAGGCTTGGTAAACGCGGCAGGGTATCAGCGCCGCCAAGGCCGCTGGCGGTTTCGCCAAGCCAGTGCATGTCGCGGCCCTGCTCCGTCATCTTTAGATGGAAGCGCGATTCGGGGGATGGCGTCCAGCGCACCGGCAACATGCGCGAAAGGCGCTCGCTGGCCTGGGCGGTGGGCGAGCCGCGATAGCAGACCAAGGCGCCCCCCGAATGCGTCACCCAGTTTTGCAGATTCGCCACGCCGGCTTCGGTAAGAAACGGCTCGGCGTCGCGCCCAATGACGATAATCTGATATCTCGAAAGCGTCTGCGGATTGGACAGGACCGAGGCGGGGTCGGTGACGATCTTCCATTTCTCGATGCGTGCCGAGGCGGGCGAAGAACCGGCTGCTGGCGCGGGGCCGGTGGTTGGCGTGGTGTTGGCGGTGGAAGCGGACGATGCGTTTTGGGCGGCGCTGTTGGAAGCAGCCGCGCCGGCGGGCGCTGGTGCTGCCGCCGGCGCGGTGGTTGGCGAGGGCTGCGTACTCGATTCGCTTCCGCCCTGGCGGATGGTCCGCCACATCACGCGGTTGTCGTTGATGCGCACGGCACTGTCCAGTTCCACCGCCGGGACTGCCGCCAACGTGCGCATCAGGAATTTCGAATCCCAATAAGGCTTTCCTTCGAGTTGCAAAACGTGGATCGGCTCATCCACTACGCGCAGCAGATAGGAAGCGATATTATTCGCCTGCGTCATCTCGCCGGGCAGAGTCTCGACGCGGACTTCATAGGGATATACGCCGCTCCTGGGCTGGTCGACCCAGAACTCGACGGATCCGGGCGCATCGGTGGGAAGATCGGCGCGCTTGCTGGCGATTTCCTTGCCGTCCTGGATCAGCATGACGTTGGGATGCGTGCCGGTCAGGCCGACGTGGGTGATCAGGGCGGTGACCAGCACTTTTTGCCCGATAAATGCCAGGTCCTGCGGCGAGCGGATTTCGACGCCAAGGTCAAACCCGTTGGCATCGCCGCCGAACGTCCGCGTGAAAACCGGGGACGCCATCACCCGCGCCCGCTGGGCTGAATCAAGAACCAGCGGCACATCGCTGGCGTTGTGCGCGCCATCGCTGAGCAGCGCGATGGCCTGCCCCTGCGGCCGATCTTCCACCAGCGCGCTGTTCAGGGCCGCGGCAAGGTCGGTTGTTTCGCCGGTCGCCTTATGCGATGGCAGATCTTCCGCGCTTGTGGTTTTAACCGAGTCGGCAAAGGTGCAGACGCGCACATCGAACCGATCGCCCAGGTCGGCGGCGTATTTTTCCGCGAGCTTGGCCGCGGCTTCGTAGCGCGATTTGCCAGCCACGTCCGGCGTGTTCATGCTGGCCGTGGCATCAACCAGAAGCGTCAACTGCGGCTTGCCCGCCGGCGGCGGAATTTCCTGGACGCGAATCGGATTGAGCAAAAGCCCCAGCACCAACGCCAGGCAGACGGCCATTAATGTAATGATGACGCCCCACCGCCGTTTGGAAACCACGCGCGGCCGCGACCAGGCGTACCAGCCCAGCAACACCGCCGCCGCCGCGGCCAGCATCAGCCACAGGAAGGCGGGGATCAGAGGTTCGACGGTCAGGTAGACCATAACAGTGACAGTGGCACGGGCATCCTGCCCGTGCTGAAGTACGCCGGGCGATGAAATCCTTCAATCACGCAATTCGAAATTTCCGAATTCAATTGCAAATATGAAATCTGAAATTGGGAATCGTCGATTCATATCGTTAAACGCTCCATACATCTTTCCGCGATGGTCGCTGCGTAGCGGTTGGACCGCAGGTCCACATCTTTCCGCGAGGAGGTGGACCTTCGGTCCCGACCGCTACGCGAGCACAACTTCAAGTCTTGAACCCGCGCAACACCAATAGCTCCGTCAGCAAACATCCGCAGCAAACGACCAGCGCCCAGCACCAGAGATTATCGCGATGCTCGTTTTCATCGTCCGCCGAGTGAACGGAAATACTCCGCCCGCCGGCCAGGCGGGTTTTCAGGACATCGGGGTCGAGCGATTGCAGGTCGCTGGTGATGGCCGGGGCGGCGGTGGCCAGGGCATAGACCCTCGCATCGCCGCGCATAATCGAATAAACGCCAGGCGGGCCGGCGGAGTTCCAGCGCCACAACGCGGCGTTGGAATCGTCCTGAATCGTGCCGCGCGATTCCCTGGTCGCATCCGGACCGACCACCCTCAATCCCGCCGCCACGCCCGCCTCGGCGGGAAGGTACGCCACCAGCGCTTCGCCGCAGGCCGATGCATCGGCTCGTTCCTGGCGCGACATCAAGCGCGCGATCAGCTCATCCAGCAGCGGAACAAACACCGGTGATGCCACGAGGTTGGAATCATTCAGGTCCGCATTC
Organism: Tepidisphaeraceae bacterium; assembly: GCA_035695715.1. Lineage (GTDB taxonomy): Bacteria > Planctomycetota > Phycisphaerae > Tepidisphaerales > Tepidisphaeraceae > RYN-428. The sequence continues at coordinate 2,836 of DASRRM010000190.1, read as the reverse complement.
AGCACGGCCAACGTGCCGGCGGCGCAGGCGGTGGTGACCAGGCACGCCGAGTGATCGCTGTAGCCCGCCAGCACATCTTCGGGCAATCCGCCGGCCAGCGGATGGGAAGACAGGCCGCCGCCAAAGCGCAATGGGCCGATCGCGGCCTGCAATGAATCGCCGAAAGCGGCAAAAGGGGACACGTTTCCCCGGACTTCGGTGAGAAACAGATCGCGCCGCGGGGCGGCTGCCGGCGGCGGGGCAAATTCCACCGGCATCTTCAAATCCGTCCCCGCCGACTCGGCCAGCAATTTCAAATTCGTCGCGTCCACCGGCTCGGCCGCCACGTAAAGCACCGGCCGACCCCGCCGCAGCAGCGACACCAGCAGCCCGGCCTGCGGCGGCGACAACTTCCCCGGATGATCGATCACGATCAGGTCGGCATTGGCCAGCACATCGCGATCCAGCGTCTCGGGCGCGATCCGGCGAACGCGCTCGACGCCGGCCGAAGCCGATTCTTCGCGCGCCACGAACGGCGCCAGCGCCCGTTCCAGGAAATGGCTGGACGTCGGCCGCGGGGTGGACGTTTCGCGGGTGATCAAGGCGTAAGTTGCCGCCGGTCGAACGTTCAGGACGAACGGACGGGCATTATCTGAAGCAAGGGCGTCCTCGGTCCCGGCGAGTTTGGCTTCCCCGCCAATCCAGCCGGGCTGCGATAAAACCATCGTGGCCGAAAGTGTCACCTTTCCTGGCGGGCAAACGCCCTTGGCCACGCCCGCCGCGCTGCCGGCGCTAAGGTTCACCACGACATCGCGGGCGGCGGGCGAATAATTCCCCACCTCGACATCCAGATGCGTTTCGCGCCCTTGTTGCACCCGGCCGCGCGGCGTGATTTTCAGAATCGCCATATTGGCCGGCGTTTCCTTGGGCGCAACTGTCTCAAGCTGAATTTTGGTGTCCTTTGGCAGGTTGGAAAAATCCACGTTGGCCCAATTGCTCCTCTGGAAGTTGCTCACGACGATCAGTTCGCGCTTCTGATCCGCCGCACCCGAAGAAAGCAAATCCGCCGCCATGTTCAGGGCGGCGACGGTGTCGATTTTCTGCGGCAGCGGCTTGGCCGATGAAAGCTCCTCGCGCAGGGCGGAAAAGTTTCCCGTCAGCCGATCGACCACCGGATGCGGCTTGGCCCCGGCCAAAATCAAGTTGAAGCGGGCCGATGGGCTGTAGGTCAGATACGTCGCCGCGGCAGCGCGGGCGCGGTCGAACGCGGTAGCACCGGCGTAAACTTCGCCCATGCCCTGGCTCTGGTCGAGAATGACGACGCGCGCCAATCCGCCGGGCGAATCGGATGCAACCACCGGCTTGGCCCCAATCAGCGGCCGGGCAAACGCCAGCGCGATCAGCAAAACCGCCAGCACCCGAAGCGCCAGCAGGATGATATCGCGGAGGCGATGATGCGCCCGGCGTTGCTGGACGGCGGCCTGCACAAAGCGGATGGTCGACAGCGGCAGCCGCACCGGCTTGGGCCGGGTCAGCCAATGAATCAGCAGCGGCACTCCCACCGCCAATCCCGCCAGCAACATCCATGGATGGAGAAGATTCATCCGTTATCCCGTTGACACGATTCGTTTATACTTTTCGCAGGGCGGGCGTACTTGCCCACCATCTCACCGGTTACGCGCAGAGGCGGTGGGCGAGTATGCCCACCCTACTCACAACCCACCCGCGCCGCGCGAAAAGTTTTCAATCCGCAAAGGCGCAAAGTTCGCAAAGTGGACGCAAAGAAGAAAAACGAAAAAAAAGAGAAGGGCTTCGTTTGCAAAATCCGACCTTTGCGTCCTCTTTGCGTCCTTTGCGCCTTTGCGGTTAAGCATGGTCGGTTTCCTTCGCCGACTGTTAGCCCGAGCGCTCCACCAAAAAACTCCCCAGCGTCTGCAAATACGGAACAGCCGTCGATACGCGGCGATAGTCGCTTCCGGTGCTCAGCGCCAACGTGCGCACCGATGCCACATGCGCCGCGAAACGCGATTCATACGTCCGGCGAATGTCCTCCGGCGTGCAATCGACCTGGCCCTCGCCCTCCAATCCCTCAAAGCGATACGCCAACCCATCCGGCAGACGCTCTTCCTCCGGATGAATAATGTGCAGCACGATCACTTCCCAGCGGCGATGGCGAAACAGCCGGATCGATGCGAAGACGGCTTCCAGATCATCCACCAGAAAATCGCTGGCGACGAGGAGCACGCCGCGCCGGGAAAGCCGCTCGAATAATTCGCGAAGGGAATCGGCCAGTTTTGTCGCCGGGCGGGTCGTGATCGCTTCGATTGTCCGCTGCAATTGCTGAACATGCGATGGCGTGCCGCCCGATGGGAACACATCCGCCAACCCATCCGACACCACGGCCAACCCGACCTGGTCCTGCTGCCCGGCAATCATATGAGTCAGAGCGGTGGTTAAATATTGCACATATTGAAGCTTCGATCCTTCTCCATTGCGCCCGCCGCCAAATTGCATCGAGCCGCTGGCGTCGATGACGACGGTGCAGAGGAGATTGGTTTCATCCTGAAACAGCCGGACGAATCCTTTGCCGGTGCGGGCCAGCACTTTCCAGTCGAGCCGGCGAAGGTCTTCGCCAGCGGAATATTCGCGGAAATCGACGAATTCGCCCGCGCCGCCTTTTTGCCGCGAACGATGCCGGCCGCTATATGCCCCTTCAATTTGCTGGCGGGTCACAAAGCGCATATGCGCCAGCGCCCCGAGCGAGCGAAGGTCGAGAAACCGGCTGGGAGAAGATGACGTTTGGGTTGGCATCGGTAATTAATGCGTGAAATATCCCAACTGTCTCAGCGCCGCCCCG
>DASRRM010000189.1:0-9066 GCA_035695715.1 Tepidisphaeraceae bacterium | reverse complement strand
GGCGAGACGCCCGTGATACGGGAATTAGCCTCGCTTCTTCGTTTCACGAAATCTTGTTCAAAAAAAAGAAAACGGGAGATATCCATGAAGGATCTAGCTTCTTCGTGAGTATTGGCAAGGTCCGTCGGAGTACCTCGGGATGACGGTGCCATCCCTGCGCGATAACGCATTCCGCGAAAACAAAATTCCGCCAGGCCCCGTCCGATATTTTGTTCGCTGCCAAGGCGGCAGTTCACTTCCCGGCATATATCGCCGCCACGCCCCACCGCCCGGCCAGGTAGCACGCCTAAACGCGCAACGGCAAAGGTCCGATCCTGACGATGGACACGGTGCGGAAGTTCCGCGCGTGGGGTCGTTGCTGCGGAGATTTGTATGCGAGCGCTGATCGTCGACGACGATGAATTTTCCCTGGAATTGCTCGACGACGTGCTCAAACAGCTTGGGCACGAGGTGGAGCGCGCCGCCGATGGGGCCGCGGCGCTGGAAAAGCTTCGCTCCGGCGAGATTCACCTGGTGATCACCGACTGGGAAATGCCGTCGATGAACGGGCTGGAGCTTTGCCGGGCCGTGCGCAGCGGCGATTACGAGGGATACGTTTTCATCATCATGCTGACCAGCCGCGACGGCGGCCAGCAGCGGATCGAAGGCCTGCATGCTGGCGCAGACGCCTTTCTCACCAAGCCGCTGAATCCCGACGAGCTGTTGGTCAGCCTCAAGACTGCCGAGCGGATTCTTTCCCTGGAAACGCGCGATCTGGCGATGTTTGCTTTGGCCAAGCTTTCGGAAAGCCGCGACTCTGACACCGGTGCGCACATCGAGCGCGTGCAGAGTTACGCCCGGGTGCTGGCGCAGCACCTTTCCACGACTGAAACCTACAGCGATCAAATTGACGGCGAATTCGTGCGGCTCATCTATCAGACCAGCCCGCTGCATGACATCGGCAAGGTTGGCATTCCCGACGCCGTGCTTCTCAAGCCGGGCACGCTCAATGAGCAGGAAATGTCGATCATGCGCACGCACGTAACGCTGGGCGCGCACACGCTGGAGGCGTCGTTGCAGCGATTCCCGGGGGTGCGCTTCCTGCAGATGGCGCGCGATATTGCCGTCGCCCATCACGAGCGCTGGGACGGCAAGGGATATCCGGCCAACCTGGCGGGAACGGAAATTCCGCTGGCGGCGCGGATCGTGGCGCTGGCCGATGTGTACGACGCCCTGACAAGCAAGCGCGTCTATCGCGATGCGATGTCGCACGCGCAGGCAAAGACGATGATTCTCCGCGAGCGCGGCGCGCATTTCGATCCGGCCATCGTCGATGCCTTCTCGCAGACCGAAGCGAGGTTCGTCGCCATCAAGGAACAGTTTCGCGACGAGGAGACGGCGGCAAAAACCGACGGCCCGGCCCCGGCGCCGCGCGCCAAGATCGAGGTGCCCCACCAGGTGCTGGTGGTGGACGATGATGAAGCCGCCCGCCTGATGCTGACGACTTTCATCAACTCGATCGGGTTTGAATGCATTTCATGCGGCACCGCGCACGATGCGCTGGCGGCGCTGGATCTTTACCATCCACGGCTGATTATTTCCGACTGGGAAATGCCGGAGATCGACGGCCTGGAGCTTTGCCGCCGGGTGCGCACGCGAACGCAGGCCGCCCACGTGCAGTTCATCATGCTGACGGTTCACGCCAGCAATGACGACCTGAAGCGCGCATTCGACGCCGGCGTGGATGACTTTATCGCCAAGCCGTTCAGCGAGGCGGACCTGACGGCCCGGCTTCGCGCGGGGATGCGGGCGATTGCCATGCACGACGAGCTCTCGCGCCAGAATCAAAGCACCCAGGAATTGAACGAGCAATTGCGAAACCTGAACAATCGATTGCAGAAGCTTGCCATAACCGATGACCTGACCGGTTTGTACAACCGCCGCCAGGCGATGCACCGGCTGGAAGAGCACTGGTCGATGTGCGAGCGATATCAGAGGCCGCTGGCGGTGGTGCTGGTGGATATTGATCTGTTCAAGCAGGTCAATGACAAGCACGGGCATAGCGCCGGCGATGCAATTTTGCGGAGCGTTTCGGAAATCCTGCGCAACTGCGTGCGCAGCACCGATATTGTCTGCCGGGTGGGCGGCGAGGAATTCCTCATTATTCTCCCCTGCCAGACGCTGCAGGATGCCGAGGTGTGCGCCAACCGCTGCCGGGCCGAGGTGGAAGCGCGCGAGTTTGATTGCGGGGGGCAGATCGTGCGCACGACGATCAGCGCCGGAATTTCCGCCCGCGCGGCCGGAATGCAGCAGTACACGGAAATCGTCAAGGGGGCGGATATTGCCCTGTATCTGGCGAAGAATGCCGGACGAAACGCCGTCCGATCCGCCGCCGGGGCATTGCCGCAAACCGCCGCGCCGACCGCGGCATGAATTGCTAATGCAGGATGGCCGAGGTTATCGGAGCCTCTTGCAGGCTATCTGACCTCATCGATGGCCCCGGTCACTTTGTACCGGTCATTCCCCCGTCATAAACCGCACATTCAATCCAACCGATTTTCCTTACAGTGCCGTATTCCCACGGCCATACCATGCGCAGGAAATCGGCACATTTCGAAAGCTCGCGGCGGTCTGAAAATGGACCGCCCCGCCATGTATTGCTGCTCTTGATTTGTCTCCTCGCAATTTTGCTGAATGCGGGAAAAGCCATTGCCGCCAGTGTGGTGGTGGTCAAGGCTTCAGAAGCCGAGCCTTATACCCAGGCCGAAGCGGCCCTTCGCGCGCGGTTGGTCGAACATCACGACCAGGTGCGAACCGTGGCGCTGAAGGAGATCGTCGACAAGGACATCAGCGCGACGCTCGGAAAGCCGGAACTGGTGATTGCCATTGGGACGCCGGCGGCGCGCTGGCTGCAAAAGCAACTGCCGGCGGCGGTGAAGCTGGTGTACTGCATGGTGAGCAACGCCGACGACGCCGGCTTGATGGTGGGGCGCGATTCGTGGGGCGTGACGATGGAAATCCCGCTGGCCGATCAGATCAGCGTCATCGCCCAGGCGCTACCGAATGCGCGAAAGCTCGGCATGCTTTACCACTCCGATACCGCCGAGGGGCGGCGCAGTGTGGAATTGATGGCCAAGGCGCTGCCGGAGGGCTGGCGGCTGGAAACAGTTGCGGTCAATGAGCAGCCATCCGTTGGCGCAGCGATCGACGCGCTGGCGCAGAAGAACATTGACATCATCTGGACCTCGACCGACCAGAAAATCTACGACACCCCCGCCGTTCGGGCGCTGCTGCTGTCGGCGCTGCGGACGAAAACCCCGGTATGGGGGTTTTCACCGGCGTTTGTCCGCGCGGGGGCAGTGATTGGCGCGGGCGTGGAACCCGCGGCACAGGGCAGGCAGGCGGCCGGCGTGGCGCTGGAGGCGCTGGCGGGGAAATGCACCGCGGCAGACAAGGCCACTCCCCCGCGCGAGTTTCAAATCGCCGTCAATCTCATTGTCGCAAAGCAAATTGGCGTGGAAATTCCCCAACCCCTGATTATCAAGGCCGCTCACGTTTATCGACCGGAGAATTGAATGTTCGCACGACTGCTTTCAAGAATGAGCCTCCGCACCAAGGCGATCACCATGACCGTCGGCATCACCACCATGTCGCTGGCGCTGGTGGCGGCGACGGGCGTGCTGCAGCTTCGCCGCCAGATCAACACCGAGCAGAACCGCGCCGCCGATTCAATGGCCCTGGCCATCGCCCGCGCTTCGGAACTGGCGATGGCGGTTCGCGACAAGCACGAGCTGGCGCGGCTTTGCGGCAGCTTTCTGCGCGACGAGAACATCCTCTTCATCGCACTCTACACCGACAAGGGGCAACTGCTCACCAGTTCCGTGCGCGACATCGAAGCGTGGGAACAATTCCAGCACGGCCGCGTCGACCGCGCGCGATGTGCCGTCGGAGAGCATGTGATCGAGCCATCGGCCCAGGGGGATGAATTTACCGAGGAAAGCGAATCCGATCTCGACGCGCCGGGTGCGGCGCCATCGGAAAAGGTGAAGGTGAATCTGGGCCGCGTGGTCGTGAGCATTTCCAGCGCCGCCGCCGCGGCCGCCCAGCGGCAGCAAAGCCGCATGACCGTCCTGTCCACCAGCATTGCCGCGTTGATCGGCGCGCTGGTTTTGTTTCTCACTCTTGGCGGATGGATGCGCCGCCTGCAGCGGCTGGCCGACGCCAGCGAGCTGATGGCGCGCGGAGATTTCAGCGGATCGATCAACGACAAGCACAAGGACGAGATTGGAAAGCTGGCCGGCTCGTTCGATTCGATGCGGGTCTCGCTCAGCGAGCGCGACATCAAGCTGCGCAACTTCACCGACACGCTGCAACAGCAGGTGAAGCAGCGCACGCATGACCTGGAGAACGCCCTTTCAACCGCCGAGGAGGCCAACCGCGCCAAAAGCCTGTTCCTGGCCAACATGTCTCACGAGCTGCGCACGCCGTTGAACGGGGTCATTGGCATGGTCGACCTGCTGCTGGGCGCAAAACCCAATCCGCAGCAGGCGCGCTACTGCGAGATCGCCAAGAGCTCGGCGCGCTCGCTCCTGGAGCTGATCAACGACATTCTCGATTTCTCCAAGATCGAGGCGGGCAAGCTCGAGCTGGATGCGACCGATTTTAACCTCCACGGCGTCGTCGAGAGCGTCGTGCAGATGCTCGGCGAGCGCGCCGAACAAAAGGGACTGGAGCTTTTGTGCGGCGTGGGCACGGGGGTGCCGAAAGTCGTTAATGGCGATCCGATGCGCCTGCGGCAGGTCATTTTGAATCTGATGAGCAACGCCATCAAGTTCACGGAAACGGGCGAGGTCGTTGTCGACGCCGTCCTGGAAAGCCAGACCCATTCGCACGCGGTGGTGCGATTCAGCGTGAGGGATTCGGGCATCGGGATTCCCAGGCATCGGCTCGACCGGCTGTTCAAGTCGTTCTCCCAGGTCGATGCGTCGACCACGCGGAAATTCGGGGGCACGGGATTGGGATTGGCCATTTCGCAGCGCATCGCCGAAATGATGGGCGGCCAGATCGGCGTCGAAAGCGAGGAGGGAAAGGGAGCGACATTCTGGTTCACCGCGCGATTTGCCCGCCGGACGGTCCCGCTTAGCAGCCGCCGCGAGGTGCGCATCGATCCGCGCGGGCTGCGCGCTTTGGTGGTCGACGACAACATGACCAATCGCGAAATCCTGCATTCCCAGTTGCAAAGCTGGTCGATGCGCCCCGATGTCGCGGAGGATGCCGAGAGCGCGATGAAGATGCTGATCGCCGCGGCCGAGGCAGACCAGCCATATCGCTTCGCGATTCTCGACATGCACATGCCCAGGGTCGATGGCTTGCAACTGGCCCGGCAGATCAAGGCGCATGGGGCAATGTCTGACATTATCCTCATCAGCCTCAGTTCGATGAGCTCGCCGGTGGGTCCAAGAACGATGACCGAGATTGGATTCTCCGCCTGTCTGTCCAAGCCCGCCCTTCCGTCGCAGCTTTACGACGCGATAGTCAATTCGCTGTCGGCCAGCGACGAGCCGGTCCGTCTGCCGGCGGCGAATGTCGAGGCGACTGAATTGCCCGGCGTGCGAATTCTGCTGGCCGAGGATAACGAGGTGAATCGCCTGGTGGCATCCGAGCTGCTGCAGTCGGTCGGTTGCATCTGCGCAATTGCCGTGAACGGGCGCGAAGCGGTGGATCAGGCCCTGGCGGCTTCCCATGACGTGATTCTGATGGATTGCCAGATGCCGGAAGTGGACGGGTTTGAGGCCACGAAGATGATCCGCGACGCCGAGCGCGCCGACGCGGCAAGTCCTCATCGCACGATTATTGCATTGACAGCAAATGCAATCAAAGGAGACCGGGAGAAGTGCCTCGCGGCGGGCATGGACGGGTATGTCACCAAGCCGATCGATCCCGGAGAGCTGTTCCGCACAATCGCGCAGTCGATCGGTCCAGAGCGGCTGGCGCAGCGGGCGGCGGAGGCCTGTGCGCCGGTGGCGTCGGCGGACTTATGTGCAGTCGCCGCGGATTCGGGGCAGGCCACATTCCCCGGCGCAGGCGCGGCTGCTTCGTTGGAGCCAGCGCCGTTACCGAAGCCGCCTTTGGGGCAACCCGTCGCGGAACTGGAATCCGGGAATTCAAAGACGATGCGATCGTCGGCCGGTGAGCCGCCGCGCGCCGAAGTAAAAGCGGTGAGAGACGGCGGCGACCTCGCCGCGGCGGCGGGAACGCTCGTTAATACCGCCGCCGTCGTGGAGCAGCCCGCCGGGGCGCCGGCGGTTTCCGAATCGCCCATCGATCTGGCTTCGCTGACGAAGCGCTGCATGGGCAATCGCAAGATTGCGGCCAAGGCGCTGGGGAAATTTGACAACAGCGTTCCGCAGGACGTGACGCTGCTTGACGAATCGATTCGCCGCAAGGACGCCAAGGCTGCCGCGGCGGCGGCGCACAAGCTGAAAGGCGCGGCGGCGAATCTGTCGGCGGAGGGAATCCGGCGGATTTCCGCCGAGTTGGAAAGCCTCGCCAAGGCCGACGCGTTTTCGCAGGCCGAGGCGTCGCTTTCCCAGCTCCATGCGGAGGTGGAGCGGTTCCGCAGCTATGTGGCGACGGCCCTGGCCGAATTGACGCCAATTGGCTCGGCGGGCGCCACGCCGCCAGGCGGCGCGGAGATACGCCAATGAACACGCCGCACTTTTGCAGCGATATCGCGCCGATGGCCGGGCCATCGCGACCTGTTTCGAGTGACGTGCAACGGCGCAGCCCGCGCCGCGGCAAAGGAAAGGCGCGCACCTTGGCGCGTGCCGCGGCACTGGCCATCCTTTTTGCCAGCACTGCCGTCGCCGCGGCCGACGATCTGGATACCGAGCCTGGCGTATTGCCGGCCGGCGGCGTGAAAAGCGCGTCGACGCAGGCTTCGTCTGCCGCCGGCGCATCGCTGGAGGACGCGCCGGAATTGATGGCGTTCAAGGACATTCCGGTGGTCGTGGCCGCCGGCAAACGCGAGCAAACTGAATTGGCCGCGCCGGCTTCGGTCAGCGTCATTGATGCCAATACCATCGAACTGTTCAACTATGATTCGCTGGCCCAGGCACTGCGAAACCAACGCTCGTTTTTCCTGCATACCGATGGCCTGAACTGGATGCTCGGCGAGCGCGGCTTCCTTCGGCCCGGGGAATATAACGCCAGAATCCTGGTGACCGTCGATGGCCGCCCCACCAACGACATGATCTATGGCCAAAGCCATCTCGATGAGGATTTTGTCGTTCCGATGGAGGCCGTGAAGCAGGTTGAAGTCATCCGCGGGCCGGGCTCGGCGCTGTATGGCACCAATGCCGTATTCGGCGTCATCAATGTCGTTACCAAAGATGGCGCTGACATCAATGGCACCCAGGTTCGCCTCGAAGGCGGTACCAAAGACAGCGGCCGGGCGTCGGTCCTTTTCGGACAGGCCCTTCCCAATGGCTGGGACGTGGTCGCCAGCGTCACCGGCTATACAACCCAAGGCGATGGCGATGTGATTTTCGACGGCATTCACGATGCCGCCCACGACTACGGCCATGTCCGCGATAGTGACAACGGCACCGCCGAGTCGCTCTTCATCAAGGCGCGCAAGGGCGACTTCACCATCCAATTCGACACCGAAGCGCGCATCCAGGGAAACCGATCAGCCACCTACCTCGCCTCGTTTTACGACCCCGGCGAAGAACACGAGCAACGCACCAATTTCACCGTGAAATTCGACCATGAAATCGAAACCGGTAAGAGCATCCATGGGATGTTTTACTATGGAAGCTATGGCTATCAGCAGGATTGGGAATACGCCGCCGCCCCTCCGGTGCCGGAATATCGCTATCACACGATGGGCGATGATGGCTGGCTGGGGCAGGAAGTGCATTATGACTGGCAGGCGACGAAGGAATTTCATCTGCTGGTGGGAGCCGATGGCAGGCAATCGCTGTTTGCCAACCAACACGATTATGATTCGCTGCACGGCGATGTATTGAACATCCAATCCTCGCTGAGCTACTGGGGCATTTTCGCCGAGGGTGAGGAAAAGCTCACCGACTGGCTCAGCCTCACCGTCGGCGGCCGGGTGGATAACACGCAGCGCATTGGCGTGTCGTTCAGCCCGCGCTTTGCCGCCATTTTTACGCCAACCAAAGTAGATACCATCAAAGTGCTGTATGGCCGGGCATTTCGCACGCCGAACCTTTACGAATTGATGTATGCCTCGCCGGGCGCCAACGTGCCAAACCCGAATTTGAAATCGGAAGTGGTCGACACATATGAGTTGGTTTATGAGCGGCAGTTCAAGGAAGGGTGGCGCACGTCGCTGGACGGATTCGTCTGGAAAATGAGCGATGCGATGGAGGATTACCAATTTCCCGACGGCGCATTGCAGACGCGGAATGGATCGAACATCTGGGCGCAAGGCGTGGAGGCGGAGATCGACCGCAAATGGAGCAACGGCGCAAATCTTCGCGCCTACGCCAGCTTCACCCACGCCGCCCGGGCCGGGAACCGGCTGCTGGATTCGCCGGAATGGATCATGGGAACGGCCCTGGTGATTCCCATTTACAAGGACCGGACATTCCTGTCGATCGAGCCGCAACTGGTCGGCCAGATGAAGGATGACCTGGGCAACTACACCGCCCCGACGTACCTGACGAATATTGTGCTGACATCGAAGGACATCCTGCCAGGCTGGGACGTGCAGGCGGGCGTGTACAACTTGTTTGCCAATTCCGCCCGGCTGCCGAGCGATGGGTCATTCAATCATTACCAAAGCACGCTGGATTATCCGACAGCGTTTTATGAGGTGGGGCTGACGTACCGGTTTTAGGCGTCCTTTGTAAGGCGAAAATATTTGACGCGAAGGCGCGAAGAAGACGAAGGAAACGAAGGATTGTTACCTTTCCCCTGCAAGCCCGAATGAGCCGCGCACGAAGGGTACTCCCGAAGTAAGCGGGTTTCGCGGAATCCGCTTACTGCGGGAGTACCCTACGTGCGCGGCTCATTCACCTCCGGATTACGCCCTTCCCGCGAACCGGAAATTCTTAA
>DASRRM010000188.1:0-2403 GCA_035695715.1 Tepidisphaeraceae bacterium | reverse complement strand
ATCCCTCGGCAGCGCTGATGCCGTCACTCACGGCATGAAGTTCAAGGTGATCGACCCCGCCCAGAAGAAGTTCCTGGGTTACCTGACCATCGACACCGTGGGCGTGCATGAAGCCACCGGCCGTCTCGATGGCCCGGCCGTCGATCAAGTTCGCGCCAACGTCAGCGAAGTCCGCACGCAACTGTAAAGCCGTCAGTCGTCACCAGAAGTCTTACACCCGGATTATCAGCAGAAGCAGTGAGGAGAATATCATGAGCCGATTATCTTCAGGCGGCGATCAGATTCTGGTAAAGCCGACCAACAACGTCTACACAGTTCTGGTTGTGGTGGCGATCGTGGCCGAGATTTTGGCGTTCGTCGCAACCTGGGTTGCCGCCGGCAAGTTGTTCGGCCCCAACACGACGATTCCGTGGGGGTAAGCTTCTCGCCAAAGGGCACCTCCCGGCATTAATATGTCGTCGTGTTCTTCGACCGCTTCCATTTCATCGACCCCACCCCGCTCATCGACGGCGATTTTGAATTGCTCGCGCCTGAGGAATGGCTCATCGATGAAGTCCTGACCTCCTGCGGGCATCCACTCACACAGCTTTATGCACCGCTCGATTCGCAAATCACCCGCGAACAGCTCACCCATTTTGTGAAAAGTTTTCCGTTCGGCCACGAGCCGGCCAATGCATCCGCCGGACGCGTCTGCCAATACCATTTTTGGATGCGGCTGCGCGATGGATGCTGGGGAACGCCCGCCGCACCGCCGATACGTGTTGTTGGCGGCATCGGCCTTCGGCTGGGCTCAACGCCGACCATCGAATTGTATTACGGGCACCTTGGATATCATGTCTATCCCGCCGCCCGCGGACGGCATTATGCCCTGCGCGCCTGCCGGCTTCTTTTGCCGCTGGCGCGGCATCACGGCTACAAGCATTTGTGGATCACCTGCAACCCCGAAAACACGGCATCCCGCCGCACCTGCGAACAACTCGGCGGGAAGCTTGTCGAGGTCATTCCCGTTCCCGAAAACGAGCCGCTCTTCGCCCGCGGCGAATTGTGGAAATGCCGGTATAAACTCGATTTGCCCCGGCAGTGAAATGTTATTGCGGGAGCCACGCTTTGGGCGTGGTTCCATCGCGGGCGTAGATTTGAAGCGCGTCGGGCCGGAAGGTGAGGCGATTGCGGCCGGTGCGCAGGAGATTCTTCTGCCGCAATTGCGTCAGTGCAAGGCTGATGGTTTCGCGCGCTGCGCCGACGGCCTGCGCCAGTTGCCGATGCGTGATTCGCAGCACCACCGAGCCGTTATCCTGTGCGGTGGCGGCGGCGGTGGCGCTGAAGCGCAGGAGGGTTTTCACCAGGCGGATGCTGCAATCGTCGAAAACAAACCGGCTGGCCTCCTGCCGGGCCAGTTGCAGGCGCATTGCCAGTCGCCGCACGAATTCCGCGGCGACCGCCGGCTCGCGCGCGAGCAATTCCATGAGCCGATCCACCGGCACCGCCCATAAAACCGTCTGCGACTCTGCCACGGCGCGCGATGAATACGCCTTTGCGTCGGCAAGCGATTCCTCGCCAAACCAGTCGCCGGGCCCGAGAATCTCGAGCAGCCGGGCCGAGTCATCGGGGCCGGCTTCATAGGTTCTCACCTGTCCGGAATGAATGAAGTAGACCTGCCCCGCCGCCGCGTCGGCTTCGTAGACGCTTGAGCCGTCAACCAGCTCCATCCGCTGGGCCTGCAGGGTCGGATGCATCGGTAACCTGCCCCACTGTCCGTTGGCGTGAGCGTTTTCGTCTGACTGTGTCATATCATCTCCCCAACAGCGATTCGGAAGTGAGCCGGTCGCTGATTTCCCAACAATTTGTACTGAAAGGGCACGGTGCAAGATGTGTCACCTCTGTACCACGAACAAATTACTATCATGCCACGCCGAAACGGCATATGGCAAAAATTCGATTTCTTCCACTCAGGGAATTCGCAAGCCAATGCCGGGGAAGATGCAGTGGATTTGAGCTAAGCGTTCGCGGCCGACACAAATGGCACCGGTCGCGGTCCTGTGCCTATTGGCTACCGACAAGCACGGAGCTCGGCGTCCGGCGACTTGTGGCACCACCCTATCAATTCCAACGGATCCTCAAGTTTTCGCCTGGGTTGCGAGGATGCGCGCGATGGCTTCGCAGATGTCCGTGCGATGCACGCCATTGAGCGCCAGCGCCAGTTGTGTTTCCATCAGGCCATAGGGAATGCCGGTGTCGTAGCGCTGACCCTGGGTATCGAGGCACCAGTATTTATCGGTTTGCTGCCGCAGATGTTCCTGGGCGGCGGTAAGCTGGATCTCCCCCTTTTCGCGAATGTTGTTGGCGATGAGATATTCCAGTGAATCAAAAATCCGCGGCGAAAAAACGTGCATCCCAAAGTGC
>DASRRM010000187.1:0-20810 GCA_035695715.1 Tepidisphaeraceae bacterium | reverse complement strand
CGCGCATAACGCTTCGTCGTGAAAACAAACTTGACCGCCGCGCCGCCCCGGATTTGCGGAGCGCTTCCTAAATCCGGGGCGCGGCGATAGCGCTGGTCTTGCTAAAGCATTTTTCAGGTTGATCGAGCGGGCAATCGTCATCCTGAGGTACTCCGAAGGATCTTGCTCGCCTTCGCACACCGGCTAGACCCTTCGGAGTACCTCAGGATGACAGTCGCGCGAACGCGCCACCAACCTGAGAAACGCTATAACAACCGTCGTGCGCGCCGCTTGCCCCGGCGTGGAGGTTTCTTCCGCTTTTGGACTCAATTTCGGGTTGGGTTCATCATTGCATGATTGCCCTGAAATGACCGCTCAGTTTGAGTAAATGGCCCTGCATAATTATGCTCTACAATATCTCTCAGGAGTTCTGTCTCAAGGATGAGAAAACACCCCGCCAAACCCTTCTTCACTCCCTGGCTCGTTTCCTTCAGCTGGCTCGCAGTCCTTGCCGGACTGGCCGGGGCATCATACTGGGCCTGGCAGCGCGGGCATCAGCCGCCGGCGACCGTCGGCATCTATCATGAACCCGGCTGGATGCCCGAACATAAATCCAATCGCTGGACCTGCATCGTCATTCACCACAGCGCCTGCGAACGCGGGGCCGCCGAGAGCTTCGACGAAGCCCATCGCAAACGCGGCTGGGATGGCCTGGGCTACGACTTCGTCATCGGCAACGGCAGCGAATCCGGCGACGGCGAAGTCGAAGTCGGCTTCCGCTGGGTCCGCCAAATCCAGGGCGCACACTGCAAAACCGACGATCAATACTACAACGAGCATGGCATCGGCATTTGCCTGGTCGGCAATCTCGACAACCATCCGCCTGATGAAAAGCAGTTGCAGAGCCTCGTGCGCCTGGTGGATTTCCTCTGTGCCGAGTTCAAAATCCCCCCCACCGAAATCTACACCCACGGCGGAATCACCGGAAAAACCGCCTGCCCGGGAAAGGATTTCAATTTGGCGCAGTTGAAGCAGTTGGTGCGGCGCGATGCACGATAACAGAGGGTGGCACGGGCGGCCTGCCCGTGTTTTTTATTCAACACGGGCGAGCCGCCCGCGCCACGTAAAAACTCGCATACTCTGAGGCTCATCATTTCGATTATTTCGATTATTGCTTCTATTGCGTTTGCCCGATAAGATAAGGAGAATGAACCGGAGCTTCCCAATGGCTGAAACACGACCGCATGACCCTGTCGTGCCCACCAAGGCCCAGGTCCAGCTCGCCAGCGAATCGGGCCGACGACTGGCTCGGTATGCCCAGCGTAACTTAAAACTCCAAATTGCCGGGGAACATGGCGAAGCGATCACCCTTCCCGCGCCGGCGGTGCGCCTCTTGGTGCGGCTCCTTTCAGAAATGGCAGCCGGCAATGCCGTGACTCTGGTTCCCGTCCATGCCGAACTGACGACGCAGCAAGCCGCTGGCGCCCTCGGCGTGTCCCGGCCGTTTCTGGTGAAGCTGCTGGATGAGGGCGAGATTCCATCACGCAAAGTGGGCACGCACCGCCGGGTGCTGTTCAGCGACCTGATGGTTTTCAAGAAGAAAAACCATCAGCAACGGCTCAAGGCGCTGGACGAATTGGCCGCACAGGCCCAGGAACTCAAAATGGGATATTGAGGGGGCCGCGATATGGCAAGCTTCATGGCTCTTTATGATGCCTGTGTTCTCTATCCATCACTGCCCCAAGTGCCTGGAATTTCACACGCTGTCGGCCGTTCGGTATCGCGGAAAGGATTCTTTCGGCGGCCAAAAGCCAGGCACCTTCAAGAATATCGTCAAGAAACTCATCGTTTCCCGCGATGACAAGAACCGTTAGAAGTCTTTCAGCCGATGAAATTGCTCGCGTAAGCGACGATCACGCCGCCAGTGCGCTGGGAGAAATCTGGGAGGAGGCGGCAGCGCAGGAAGCTTAAAGCGTTTTCAGATTGGTCTGGCAGCCGAGCGTCCCCGAAACCGCTTAGTACGGGAGTACCCTTCGTGCGCGGCTCAGTCCGCCCTTCGTATTAAACGAAAAACAGCATGCGGCGGGTGTGTCAAGCCGCTACGCCAATTTGAAAATCGTTCTGCAAGCAAGGCTCCGCCCCTATTTCCGCGCCGCCCGCTTCGCCGCCGCGAGGGATTTGAGGTTGATCGACAATTCATGGCGGGCAGATTGAATCCCCGTGAAATCGGTTCGGCGATCGCCTGCCAACGCGATCTGATCGGCCTTTTCCTTGGTCAGCAACTGCTCGGCGGCGGTGTCGAGGCTGGAAACGTCGGCCGGCGCGACGACCGCGCCCTTCGCATGCATCGCCTTTTGACGGGCGGCAATGAACTGGCGGTCGGCGGTGTGATACGCCGACAGATCGGCGCGAACCGTCGCCAGCATTTGCGCCAGCGCGCTCTTTCGCGCGGCAAGATCGGTGGTAATCGCGGTGCGGTCGGCGGAAACCTGGGCCGTCCAATCGGCAACTGTCATCGGCACGCTGGCAACTGGCGGCGCGGGCGCGGGGGTTGACGTTGGCGTTGTGGGATCCGTTGGCGTGGACGGATCAGTCGTGGTTGGCGGCGCGTCGCCGGAAGTTGACGTGTCGCCGGATGTATCGCTCGACCCACCAGCGCCCGGTCCATCGCCGCTCGTGCTGCTCGATCCCCCGGCGGACGAATCACCCGCGCCGCTGGAATCGCCGCTAGCGGCGGCGGGCGGCGCGGGAATTCCAATGGGCACCTCGACAATAGCGCTCGCCGCCCCGCTGGCGAAACTCGCGGCACCGGTGCCGGCAACGCCGGTGGTCGTCGCATTGTTCTTCGCGCTCGCTCCTGAGCCAAAGCGAACGGCCCCGAGGAAAATATTGTTCGTGAATGATGTGCCGGGCCAACTGCCAAGATAATTCCCAAACACCACATTCTGCGTTGCCGCCAGCGTGTTGTTGTAAATCTTGTTGTTGGCGCTGGTGAAGTTCAGCTTCACGGCAATGTCCACATCGTAAACGTTGTTGTCGTGAAGGATGTAGTTGCTGGAATTGTTGTCGAGGAACAACGCCGTCTGCCCGTAGCCGCCGCTGTGCATGTCGTGGATGGTGTTGTAGGCGATGACGGTTCCCTCGCCGTTGTTCCCGGCGGTGTAGATTGCCCCGGCTTCGGTGGTGGCGGTGCCGATGTTGTAAAGCGTGTTATTCAGGATCTGCAGCTTGGAGGCTTCCTGCTTGATCCCATCGCGGCCGGTGTTGTAGATGGTGTTGTGGTCGATTTCCGAACCATCGCCGTAAACGCGAATGCCCGCCGAGTCGCTGGCGGAATAATCGACATCGTGAATGACATTGTCGGTGACGCGCACATCAGCGCCGTAGGCAAAGACGCCGTCGCCGGCGCTGTCGGCAATGGTGCTGTTTTCCAGCACGTCCGAGGGGCCGTTGAGCGCGATGCCGCTGTTGCTCGGCGCCGACCAGAGCTTGGGAACGCTTACAAACTGGCTGATGTAGATGGCATGAATGCTGTTGAGGATGATGTTGGATGACTTCACGCTGGTGCGAATGGTCGCGGAAAAAATATCAATGCCCTGCACCGTCGTGTAGGTGTCGTAGGTGAGATCAAACGCGTAAGGGCGGGCCTTCGCCTCAATGTCATGATTGTTCGGATCATCCCCCTTCGGCGTGGCCAGATAAAGCGTGCCGCTGGTCGGATCGCGATACCATTCGCCATCGCTGTCCAACGCCTTAAACGAATTGGTGAGATAAAAGCTGTTGCCGGCGACGGGAAGGGTATAGCTGGCGTAGCTTGTGTCGGGCGTAAAGTTGAAGGTGAACTGGCCTGGCGCGGAACTGGTCACCGTGTCGGTCTCGGCCACCCATGCCTGCCCGGGCACGATATGAACGATCGCCCCTTTCCAATAATTCGCCGGTTGATTCAGGGCGGCGTTGTAAATGGTGATCGAATTTCCATGCCGAACCACGCTGCTGGCCTTGGCCAGCGTCGGGTCCATCAGATTGAGCGATGTATTGGGCCAGCGCGCTTCGTTGATGGCCTGTCCGTCCACGAAGACTTCGTTATTTCCTTCGCCCAAATCCCATGACATCGGCGCTTCGTACACATCGCCGCTGGAGTTGGTCAAGCCGGTGATCGGATCTGCGCCGCTGATGGTCACATCTTCGTGGTTAAATGCTTCATAGGTGATCGGCGCACCGGCAGCGCCTGAATATTTCGGCGTCACCGTTTCGTGATACGTCCCCGCCTCGATCTCCACATAATCCCCCGCCTTGGCCACATTGGCCGCGGCCTGAATCGTCTGAAACGGCGCGGTATAGGTGCCGGGATTCTGATTCGATCCCGAAGGCGAGACAAACCAGCTTGTTGACAGAAGTTGCCGTTGCTCCAGCGCTTCAGTTTTCGCGCCACCCGCGTCTGTGCATCCTGTGCGCACCGCGCCGTTTCGGCGCGATGGCGATGCGTGCGGCCTCTTCGCGTTGAGCGCGGTGAAAGAACGCCAAATTTCCTTAATTCCGGGAAACCCCATGCAAATCAAACCTTCCAAGGATGGGTTTGCGATTGATGGGCCGGAATATAGGGAAGGAGGTTATCGGATCAAGATGGAAAGTCCGGTAAAAAAATAAAAACTTTTGCGAGCAAACATTCCGGCAGATTTTGCGCCAAGCCGGATATCATTCTCGGCCCGAAGGCTTGGGAACGCCGACGTCCCCGTCGGCATTTTTCCGTGCTGCGCCATCAGAGGAAGAGCCGACGAGGACATCGGCGTTCCCTGGGCGCAGCGCGGCATGGGACGACGCGATGCGTTCGCTGCTGAGCGAAGAAGAATGCGAAATGAAACTCCCGATGAATAGCTTCATCCCTCTCAGCTTCCCCGTCCATTCATTCCCTGCTGAATTGCATTTCCTTGACGCGTCTAAATGCGCGTAGATATATTTCGCTAGCGATGGTCCATCGTACATACGCCGGGAATGCAGGCTCGCCGGAGGGCGGCTATTCGACTTCCGATCGCGGCGTTCGCACTAAGCGTCACACGCTCCGCCTCACCGGCGCCCTCATGGCTCTTGCCGTGGCACTCCTCAGCGCGGGCCTAATTCTTGCAAGTGGATGCGAGCGACGGCCCAAGGCCACGCCTCAGCCTGCGACGACTCAGGCTGCCGCCGCCAATGCAGCGCCGGCGAGCTCCGACGAATTGCAACCATTGGCGAAGGCGCGCAAGGGCTTCAAGACGCATTTGATCAAGCGGATCGTTGATGGGACGCCGGCGCCGGCTCCGCCGGGGAAACTATTTCGCGTCGTACAGTACGAGGCGTCGGTGGGAAAGCTGACGGCCTACTTGACGAGCGACCCTGCCGACGGTGCCAGGCACCCCGCCATCGTCTGGATCACCGGCGGTGATTGCAATTCCATCGGCGACGTCTGGACGGATGCCGGCCCGGCCAACGATCAGACGGCGGCCGCGTATCGACAGGCCGGTATTATCATGATGTTCCCTTCGCTGCGCGGCGGCAATGACAATCCGGGTCAGGAAGAGGGATTTCTAGGTGAAGTTGACGACGTTCTGGCGGCGGCGGACTTTCTTGCCAAACAGGCGTACGTCGATCCGCATCGCATCTATCTGGGCGGGCACAGTAGCGGCGGCACGCTGGCGCTCCTGGTTTCCGAATGCTCGGCACGCGGCTTTGGCCGTAGAAACCAAGTCTCAAACACTCATCGTTTCCCATTGTGACGAACCACGCCCAAGGAACGGCTCTGGCAAGGATGGCTGGATTAAGCTTGAGTGCTTCGTCCTGATAAAACCCGCGGCGACGGAGCTTTTCGCGAAAGAGGAATACGCCATATTCGGCTGAATGTGGATGATATTGATCCCCAATTCCGGCGATTACCTCGTTCCAAAATTCTTGTTCGTTTTGGTGGGCCATTTGGACGGCTATTGCCCGCAATCTTATTCGCGCTGAGATGCGCTTTCAAGCGATTGGGCGCAACCGTCGCCTGAAGATGCGAGCAGCCAGAAATTGGGAAATGCCGCGGAGCGTAACAACCAAACAAAGACGCCTGCTGCCTGGACTTTTGTGTCGATACATTTCACCGCTTAGCATGGACGCCATGTCCGAATTCGTTTCCCGTGCCGGGTTGAAGCTGGAGCATGCCCTGCAGGCGTTTGCCGTGGACATAAGCGGATGCGTCTGCGCGGATTTGGGGTCCAATGCCGGGGGGTTTGTGGATTGCCTGCTGCAGCGCGGGGTGGCGAAGGTGTATGCCGTGGAAAAAGGGTATGGCGTGCTGGAGTGGAAGTTGCGAAAGGACCAGCGCGTGGTGGTATTAGAGCGCACCAACGCCATGCATGTCTCGCTGCCGGAGATGGTTTCGCTGGTGACGATTGACGTGGCGTGGACAAGGCAGCGCAATATCCTGCCGGCCGCGGCGCGGCTGCTGAATGACGATGGGCGGGTGATCACCCTCATTAAGCCGCACTATGAGGCGGAAAAGTGCTTGCTGAAGCAGGGCATTTTGCCGCCGGAACGGGTGGAGGAAGTGGTAAGCAGGGTAAAAGATGACATCCGTGCGGCGGGATTCGAGGTGTTGGCGACGGTGCAGAGTCCAATTCTGGGGGGCGAGGGGAATATCGAGGTCTTAGGGCTACTGAAGAAGATATCCGGTTAGCCGCGGCGCGAAGCGGAGCGAGTTGCCTCTCAAAAAGCAGTTCCGTAGTCGAACATGCCGGCTTGCGCAATTCCGGGCCGAACGTCCCGCTCCGCATGGCCGCTAACCGTCTGGCTCCGCCCGGGCTGCTCATAATCCCCTGCTTCATCGGGTAATCCTTGCCCAGCAACAACATCGCACGCGCGCCTATACTATATTGAGCGTTGGTGAAGGCTCGCCGAAGGTTTGTTGCGAATGACCGCTATGTCCAAGATTCGAATTGCAATTGCCGGTGTTGGAAACTGTGCCAGTTCCCTCGTTCAGGGCTTTCATTATTATGCCCAGCAGGATGACGCCACGGGCCTGATGCATGCCGACATCGGCGGCTGGCGCGTCGAGGACATCGAGCCGGTGGCTGCGTTCGACATCGACGCACGCAAAGTCGGCCGGCCACTCGAAGAAGCCATCTTCGCCGCCCCCAATAACACCAAGCAATTCTTCCCCAACGTCCCCCGCACCGCCGTTACCGTGCAGATGGGCCAGATCCTCGACGGCATCGCCCCGCACATGGCAAACTATCCGCCCGCACTGCGCTTCGAGCCCTCCAAGGCCACGCCCGTCGATGTCGCCAAAGTATTGGCCGACAGCGGCGCGGAAATCCTCGTCAACTACCTCCCCGTCGGCTCAGAAACCGCGACCCAGTTCTACGCCGAGGCATGCCTCAAGGCCGGCGTCAGCCTGATCAACTGCATCCCCGTCTTCATCGTCTCCAACCCGCAATGGGCCGATCGCTTCACGCGGGCCGGCATCCCCTGCATCGGCGACGACGTCAAAGCCCAGGTCGGCGCAACCATCACCCATCGCACCCTCGCCCGGCTCTTCTCCGACCGCGGCGTCAAAATCGACTGCACCTACCAGCTCAACACCGGCGGCAATACCGATTTCCTCAACATGCTTTCCCGCGACCGCCTGGCCAGCAAAAAAATCAGCAAGACCGAAGCCGTCCAAAGCCAGCTCGATGTCCCCCTCGACCCCGACCGCATCCACGTCGGCCCCAGCGACTTCGTGCAGTTCCAGAAGGACAACAAAGTCTGCTTCCTGCGCATCCAGGGCATCGGCTTCGGCGGCGTTCCCATGGAAATGGAACTCCGCCTCAGCGTCGAAGATTCCCCCAACTCCGCCGCGGTGGTGGTCGACGCCATCCGCTGCTGCAAGCTCGCCCGCGACGCCAGGATGGCCGGCCCAATCGAGCCAGTGGCGGCATGGTGCATGAAGCATCCCCCCAAACAAATGTTCGACCACGACGCCCGCCTGGCCTTCGAGGAATTCGTGACGGATGCCGTCTCCCGCATCCGCCCAAGGAACCTGCAAAACGCCGGCCGATGAGGTGCCTGGCCATCCCGCCCATCCCGCCCGCGCCCCAAAGCGCATCATTTCGCGCCCCATTTTGGTGCGCACCATGGCCCGTGTCTCGAAATGTCCCATTTTTTGCGATTTTCACTCCAGAAATGGGACATTGGCTTCTTCGCAATCGCCATAAGCCATTGAAATTCCTAACGTTACGAAAGATTTATCTCCTCCGGCCGCCGGAAATGCATGGGACATGGCGGGACATTTCGGGACGGGAAATGTCCCAATCATGTCCCATCTGTAGAAAAGGGGACACGCCGACCGCGAAATGGTGCCCAAGCCGTGCTTGCGGCGTTTTGGCGGGGATATCCCGCCTTGCCGCTGGAATCCAGCGGCATCGCCGCCCACTGATCGACCGTGAGGTTGGCCCACTGGTCCACGGTGAGGGTGTCCCAGCCCGGCACAGAGCCCGATCCCATGATGTAGCGCAGCTCGTTGATAAGCTGGTATTTCTTATCGTAGGTCCAGGCCGTCACCGTGTTGTCGCTTTCCTGCTGCACGATGCGCTGGTTGGCGTTGTTGTAGGCGTACCTCAGTTGCGACACCAGCCCGGCGGTCGGCGAGTTGTTGGTGATCTGCTGGATGTTCCCCGCCGGGTCGTACGCCTGCGTGGTGATCGCGCCGTTGGCGAAGTCGCGCTCGATCACGCGGTTGAGCGCATCGTACACCAGCGTGGTGGTCTTCCCCGTCGCCGTGGTGACGGCGGTTTCCCGGCCGGCGGCATCCCAGGTGTAGGTAAACGTGCCCTGCCCATAGGCGTTCATCGCCGATCGGCGATTGACCGGGTCGTAGGCGTGCTGATTTCATGACGGCCTTGGCGGCCTGCTGAGTTCTACCGCCGCAAGGCGGCTTAAATTCACTGCACAACCTCGCCGCATTGCTCCGCCGCGCCTTGCAACGACGCGGCGGAGTTGATCTCCTATTCACTTGCCAAAGAGCAAGAAAGACGATGGTCCGGTTCCGATCGGGCCGGTTAGTAGATCCGGCTGAGTTTTTTGTCCAGTTCAACCCCCGACCGATTTTTTAAATATGCGACGGGGGATTGCTTTCACATAAGAAGCCCGTCACTCAAAGGTCTTCAAGGAGAGCAATAGCAAACCCGCGAACATCCGGATCGGGGTCTTTTGAAAGCGGCTCGATCAGCCCCCGGACGTCGATCAACTCGAGTTGATCCGCCGCAGCGATGGCGGCAAGCTTGGATCGGGAATCCTCCTCGACCGACAACCCGCGAATCGCGGCAAGGAGGCGAGGAGTATCGACAGTTTTCAGCCGCCGCGTCGCATCGTCAACGAGGTCCGCGTCGAGTGATTTAAGGCCGAGCATCAAATCGCGAATTTCGTCGCCATCGTACGAACGAGCGATGGGATACGTTCGGCGATAAATCTTCACGATTGAGTCAACGGCGAAATCTGAAATGATCCTACCCTCATAGTCCGTTCCTAAGTCCAACCTCGCCAACCGCAAAGGCGGAACCGCGTTTAAATCTCCCCGCCGACCGAGCTCGACGCAAGCCTCGAACCTCACGCCACTATCGGGATCCAGATCGAGGAGGGTAATCAACGAGCGCAAAACCTCTAGGTTTCCCACCCGGGCGGCAAGCTTTATTCCCGTTTTCCTTACGACCGGACTAATATCTCGGAAAAGCAATGGAAGGTGGCCCTCCGCCTCGTGTGGCGCAACGGCGATGGATATTTCCGCAGCATAACAGCGCATCTCGGGGTCAGGATCCGACAACAGCTGGCCGCATTTTTCGAGGAACTTCACGCGATCCATGGCTTTCAGGCTCTCCAGTGCGGCCCGCCGAGCCGTTTCCGGTCTCCCACGCCGCGCTTCATTAATCAAAAGCCTGAACGGCAAAAGATCATCATTTTTTAAAGCCATAGTTCACTACTCTTCCCAGTAGATGTCACGAAAAACGGTACCAGCAAAGTTTTTACGACAATCCGGACAGGGGCTGTTCCGATTTGAAATGCCCAGTACACGAAGCCCCTTGTCCTTGAACATCTGATACATGGCCCATTCAGCATGATCCTTCCCGCTCGCCTTCAATACGAGTACGTCTCTGCCAAGGGACAAGAAAAGGGGTCGGACAAGAAAAGGGGGGACAAGAAAAGGGGTCAGAAGCTCTTCCAATCACAGGCGATTATGCTATCAGCCGGCAATGCCACGTCAACTCCGATCTTCTCCCGGCGGTCTTGCCTACCACGTCATGAATCGCACATCCGGCAAGCGGATCGATGGCGCTGGTGGTCCGCCCGGCGGGGTCGTACAGCGTGGTCGTTATATGCGACAGCGGATCGATGGCGGCCGTCAGCCGATTCGCCCGGTCATAAACGCTGGTGGCGCGGAATCCCAGTGCGTCGATATGCGCGGTACTTCGCCCGGCGGCGTCATAAACCGTCGTGATCGTATGCGTGTTGGCGTCGATGACCGCCGTCGCGCGGTTGGCCGGGTCGTAGAGCGTGGTGGCGATTTCCAGGAGGGCGTCGATGAAGCCCGCGCAGGGCCAGCCGAATACAAGCAGCGCCCCGGCGGCCTGCTAAGTTCTACCGCCGCAAGGCGGTTTAAATTCACTACACAACCTCGCCGCATTGCTCCGCCGCGCCTTGCAACGACGCGATGTTCGGCTCGGGAACGGAGCGGTTTAGCCTTGGCTGACTTTTTTGACCATACGGTAGTAAGTTCCGTCACCGAAAACGGTCATCGTATTTACGGATTTCCCCGAACGACAAATCTCCAATAAGCGAGCCTCACCATTCTTGAGTTGTAAGCTTATTCCCGAATATAGAGCCCACGAGCAGAAAGGGAAAGGTGATTAGAAATTAACCAATCTGTAACTAGGGACATGGCGACGTCAGGTGTTTGGATACAATCATCAGGAAACTCCGTCCAAGAGGGGAGCAAAAAGGGGATATGCCTGCCTCCATCAGATGGATGACGAACCAATCGAAATTGCTTCTTGGGCTCAAGGGCGATCAGCCAACCTTCCTGAGAAACGCCAACCTGCAATTGGGCTCCAGATTTGTTTGTAAGAATTACAGACATTCCAGCATCGGTCTTAAGTGACGAGTGCGACTCCCATAATTCTCTGATTCGTTGAAATAGTGAATCAATGGAGAAGTAGCATTCTTCGATCTCGTCATATGACTCTCCGTTGAATGCAAAATACGCTAGCGAGTAATTAGGATGCGCCTCGGCGGTACCATTTCCAATATTATCCGACACGCGTAAATCCTGCCTTTCCGCCCTCGAAGTAACCCAAGCCCAGCTTGCCGCCCCTATCCGGGTAGTTTACCCAGAGTTTCGATCCAGGCGGAAGGAGATTTCCAATTTCCTTCTGACAAAACGTCGGGCAGGGGCCGCCGGGATGGTTGATCGTTATAACGGCCTCTTTCAATCCTTGTTCGCGCATAATAGCCGCAGCATGCCCTTCGGCATGTGTCAGCGCGGCCTGAGCCCATGATGTAGCGCAGCTCGTTGGTAAGCTGGTATTTCTTATCGTAGGTCCAGGCCGTCACCGTGTTATCGCTTTCCTGCTGCACGATGCGCTGGTTGGCGTTGTTGTAGGCATAGCTCAGACGCGGCAAAGGGGGTCAAAAGGTCTTCCTCTTTCCCCCCAGCCCGTCGGATAACCGCCTATGCCTAGATCATCTCGGCGGAAATTCCATTGCACTTATATTGTCAGCGGCTTGCCTTTGTAGTTCCACTTGAATGCCTTGGCCATAGTGGCGTTGAAATAATCGATGGAGCGCCTAAAGCGGGACAGGTGCGGGACAGGTGCGCTTCTCATAAATTGAGGCCGTTTCCTCACTTATTCTACTGCGAATTTTCGTTTTTCGAATGTGGCTATTAAAACCTCCCGGCAAAATCCTGAAAGTGAACGCCAAGACGCCAAGGACTCCAAGCAAGGCCGCGAAGAACGCAGTGGATTTTTCTCCTCTTTCCGAACTTGGCGTTCCTGGCGTCCTGGCGTTCAAACTATTTTGTTCGGAGCTTTAAGTATAAACCGGGATATGGCCTGCGCTTGACAGTTTATTGCGGGAAACCTATCTTGCCAGATCACTTTTAACGGCGGGCTCGCATGAACGCTTGCCAGTCGGCCACGCCATGGCGTGGCTGCAACGGGGTCACTGCAATGAGCACAGAATTCACTTCCGGCCAGGGCGCATCAACCGTTCGCTACCAAGCAAGGGTATCGCCCTTGCGCACTGTCCTTACCCTTCTTTTGGCGCTGGCATTTGGGGCGGCTTGCGCGTTGGCCGCTTACTGGCACTCGACGCCAATTTATCGATGCCTTGGCTTGATTCAGGTTGCATACTCCCAGCCGGCGGTTATGACTGAAACCGATCAAAACCGCCCGATCCCAGGTTACCCCGATTACATGCAGTCCCAGAGGGAGCTTGTAAAATCCTCACGCGTGGGTGAAAGAGCGGCTGCCAATCCCCTGTGGAAGACCGCCGGCCGAGCGGCCCCGGCCGACCCGGCGGGCTATTTCGCCGGGCATCTCGATGTTCAAATCACCGGCGAATACATGCTTGTTACCGTGAGCGACCCCGATCCGGTGCTGGCGGCAACGGCGCTGCGGACGATCGTCGATTCATTTGTTGCGATTTACCACGAGCAGGAGTCGCACCAGCAGGACCGCCTGCTGGAAGTGCTCGAGAATCTGAGAATGGAGCTACGAAACGCGATAGACGCTCAGCAAGCCCGGATCGATGAGCTCGCCAGGGAATATGGGACGGACGACCTTGGCGCTGCCCTGGAATCTCAGAGGACTCAGATCGTGAAGCTAACCGAAGCGCTCATCGAAATTCGCAAAAAAAATGCGGCGGCATCGGGCTCCGACGCCGCTAATGTTCCCGCCGATGTCAACCCTGATGGCTCCAAACAGTCGCCGGCAAATGAAAAAGAGCTAGAGGCACTTTTGAAAGACGTCCAGGCGAAATTCGTTGCTGTGGCGAACAGCCAACTGCGCATCAACGAAGCGAAACAGGAACTTTCCAGCCGGAAGCAGCGCTTTTCGGAAGTATCCACTCGCATCGATGATTTGAGAACTGAAGCCTTGGGGCTCACGCGAGTTAATGTTATCTCCGTCGATGGCATTCCGAAGTCTCCCTACCGCGATCGCCGACTCCGCCATGCTGCATTCACTGGCGCAGCCGCGGCGGGCATCCCGATTGTCATCATCATGGGAGGGGTAGTGGCGAAGCGACGACGCCGCAACCGGGGCGGGATTGGGGATGTCTAAGACTTTCATATCACGCGTATTACGGGCGTCTAGCCGGGGTCTCGCCCGTGGAATTTGACCGCAGCGCGAAACCGCATGCTTTTTCGCCCTCGATTACCCACAAGATCCTTCGGCGTACCTGCTCTGAAAATGTAGGGTGGGCGCCAACACCGTGCTCGGCGGGCAGTGCTCGCCCTATGTGAGTTTCATCCGTCGCGGGTGCGGCGCAGCCACAATGGGGACTCAGGATGACCGTCGCCGCGCACACGCACCACCAATGTGAAAAGTGCTAAAAGAACAGACACGGCCGAGACGGCCGTGATACGGAAAGCATCCAGACACGGCAGCTCGCGGCTCGCGGCTGGATTTTAACTAAGTGCGACCCCGTTTCTTCTCGGCCGTTTCTTCGGCGACGAAAAGGGGTCAAAAGGTCTTACACGGAAAGCTATGTTACCATCCGGCAATGCCGCGTCAACTCCGGCGGATTGGATAGAATTGCTCAATATATCAGGAACGAGTCAGCACTGGCGGCTTGGCGTGTTGTAACAATCGAACCCGGGCCTGCTGTCGGCGAAGACTTCCGCCAAGGCGGAAACAATATCGCCGCCGGCCACCAATTAGAAGAGCTTTTGACCCCTTTTCACGGCCCGCCTTGCGGGCGTCGGCACTTATAAACCGAGCAACTCTTTGCAATCGATTGGAAAGGGAATTTTTTGACAGGAATTCCCGCGGCAAATGGCGGCCCCTTGCCTGCCGAGGTCGCAGCTTGCGTGGCAGTGTCCCATTTCCGACGGGGCCTGAAAATGGGACAGTTTGGATATCAGCGGGGAACGAATAAAACGGGGACGAACGAATAAAACGGGGACGCGAAAACGGGACGACGCCACAAAAAACTTGCAATCAACTTCATAGCCACGATAAAGCCCGGTATCATCCAGGCCAATCTCAGTTCAGAGTTTTCACGCAGAGCCTGGGCGATAAATGGGCAAACCCTCATGACCACATCCAAACCAACCGACTTGGCGCAACGCTCCTGGCTCTTGCTTCTGCTGTGGATAACCATCACGGCAATCGCGGCCCAGGTCTGCGCAGATCCCCCGGACAATCTGCCGGCGGACGACCCCAAGTCGGTCAAAGCCCTGGAGAAGCTTGATGTCTCGATGAACTGGGGGGAGGACAACAATGTCTGGAAGATCGAGTGCCGGGGGAAGCAGGTTTCCGACGCCGACCTGCAATACATCAAGGGGCTGCGCCATCTGGAAATCCTCGACCTGACCGGCACGCAGGTGACCGACGCCGGGCTTGTTCAGTTGGAGGGGATGCCCGTGCTTCGCAACCTGGAATTGGACGGAACCGCCGTCACCGATGCGGGCATGGCTCATGTCGCGCGATTGCCGGCATTGAGGTTCCTGTCTCTGAACAGCACCGTCATTTCGGACCAAGGCCTGGCGCGCATTGGTTCGGTCAAAACGATTGAGGGCCTGTACCTCAACGGCACGCACGTCACCGACGCGGGTCTGGCGCATATCCAGAACTTGCCGCACCTTAGTCGTCTTGAACTTGGCGGTGAAGCGGTGGAATCATTCTCGCTGGTGCCGGTGCAGAAAGACGACAAGCCGCTGCAATTGAAAATTGTTCCGAACGTTCCCCATCCTCCGCCTGGCGCGATGGCGATCACCGACGCGGGCTTGGCGAGAATCTCGCAGATGCCGAATCTGGAATCGCTGGTCCTTCGTCGTTCGCTGGTGACCGACAAGGGACTTGCGGAACTGAAACGCCTTACCAAGCTGGAAGATCTTTTTCTCGAGCAGACGCAAATCACGGATGCGGGCCTGGAGCAACTTTCCGGCATGACCCAACTCAAGTGGCTCTGGCTCAGCGAAACGCAGATCACTGATGCCGGCCTGGCGCACCTGGCGGGACTCAAGAACCTTGAAATGCTCATCCTTGACAAAACCAAAATCACCAACGCCGGCCTGGTGCATCTGCAAGGCCTTCCAAAATTGAAAGAGCTGACGCTCAAGGGGACAAAGGTGAACGACGAAGGAATCGCCAAGGCTTTCCCCGGCGCGACCTGGTACATCGCATACGACCATGACCCCAAGCCCTTCGACCAGGCCGCAGAAACGGCGATCGGTCAGGCGTTGAAGTCGGCCGAGTCGAAAAATCTGGACACTCTCAAGCGGATGGTGAAGAAGAATCCCGCCTTGGTTAACGCGCGGCGGACACTCGTTGCGATGGCCGATCGCGACCAGGGATTCACTCCGCTGCACTATGCCGCCCGCAATGGCGATCTGCCCATGGTCCGCTTCCTTTTGGAAAACCATGCCCAGGTGATGGCCGGCGATTCGACCGGCAATACGCCATTGCATTTCGCGGCCAACAAGGCCGTGGCCGAGGCATTGGTGGCGGCGGGCGCTGACGTGAACGCGCGGGGCAACTGCGGAGAGACGCCGCTGCATCGTGCCCGCACCCGCGAAGTGGCCGAGGTCCTGCTGGCGCATGGCGCGAATGTGATGGATCGTGCCGACGATATTTTCGCGGCCGCCAGCGTCGGCAAAGGCAAGTGGAATACGCCGTTGCACACCCAGGCGGGCGAAGGTTCGCTGGAGGTGGTGGCATTGCTGATCGAGCGCGGGGCCGACGTCAATGCCCTTTCCAAGGGCAGCACGCCTCTGTATTGGGCGGCTGTTTACGGCCGCACCGATATCGTTGACCTGCTGATTGCCAAGGGGGCCAGAATCAACGGCTTCGATGACCTCGATTCGCCCCTGCAAGCGGCCATCAGCAACACTCGTCCGCAGGTGATCAAATCGCTGCTCAAGGCCGGGGCGATTTTGCCCAAGCCGGACGACCAGGGTTGGACTTTGCTGCACAGCGCGATCATGTGGGGTTGCGACGGGGAGACAGTGGAGATGTTGCTGAAGGCCGGAGCAGCGGTTGATGCCAGGACAGTCGACCAGGAGCGGACGGGATATTCGTCTTCCACGCCGCCGGACCAAAGGCCGCCGGTAACCGGGCGCAGGACGCCGCTGCACATCGCCGCCGAAAAGGGCGATCTCGAGGCGGCTGTGGTTCTCATCGCCCACGGCGCGGATATTCACGCCGTGACAACGGATGGGCAAACCCCACTCAGCCTCACGCGCCGGGAAGAGACCTATCATTTCAATGCCTGGGTTCAAGGGACAGAGGCAACAGTCAAGGAGTGGAACGAGGCCGAGCGAAAGGCCATCGAAAAGCGCAACGCCAACCGCAGGGCGATTGCCGAGCGCATTGCTCAAAAGGAGCGGGAAACTGGTGCGAAATAATCGGCGCGACGAATCTTCATCGCCGGAGCAATTGGACGTGGTTCGCACCAAGGGCGACACGTCATTGTCGTTGTACCTGCTGCTGATTGCTTCGCTAATTCTTCTGCCGTGGGGACTGGCGCTATTGCTGGGATCCTCAGGGCGAGTTGGGACCGGGTTGGCGGCGGCTGTTGCCGGAACGGCGGCGCTGGGCTGTTGCGCCTGGATGCTCTCGCTGAAGGTGTTTATCTCGAGCGAGGGTTTGGTATTCGGCCGATGGTGGCAACGGCGCAGGATCGGCTGGGATGAGATTCAAAGGGTTCGCTTTTCGCGCGTGAGTGGAAGGTCACGCTCAGATGGCGGCCTGGTCATTGTCAATGGCGGCAGCCGCAGCTTCCACTTCATCGCCCAATCGCATGATTACAATTCCTTGAAGGGCTATCTGGCGATGCGATGCCCAAACGCTTTGCTGATGGACTTCGACGAAGAGCTGATTCGTCCGCCGGCAAATGGCGATGACGAATCGCGACAAACGCTCGTCCGCGAAGCAGGCCGACAGATGGGCAGGCGGCGTGCCATTTCCAGCGGGATAAGCATCTGCATCGTGGTTTGTTTTTGGGTGGCCGCCTTCAGGAATCATCACGACGCGCACTCGAGGTGGTTAGTTTCGATCATCTGCGCGATCCTGGCCGGCGGGCTGGGTTTGGATATCTTCCGCATCGCCAAAAAATTCTGGCGGTGATCCATTACTGATTCGCATGACCTGGCTCGCGCGGACGATGGAGTGATGGGGCAATTCATTATTCCAATTTATACCGGCGCCTCAGGCTTCGCGCTTTGCTTTGAAATCTTTCGGTAAATGTTCAGATCCGTCGGAGGATGCCGGCCTTACGGTCAACAAAAGGTCATGTATCCCCTGGAAATACGTTTTCTCTTTGTCGAAGTCCGCGTCCGGAAACAGCGGGAGCGCTGACTCGATCAATTCGCGAGGCGAATAGCCCATCCTTTCGATCACCGAGTAGGTTACGATTCCAGGCCTAGAAAGCCCGTATAGGAGGACGTGCCTTGGTTGTATCGTGTACGTACCCAGTACGATGCAATCGGCAACCACGCCGTAGAGCAGCTTATGCATCGACGGCGACACACCCTGAATATCTGGAATCTGCTGTTCGATGCGCACCAATTTGGCCAACGCCGCTTTGTACTGGCCCGCAAACGACCGGGTCGGGCCTTTTTGGTTGATTGCGCCGGGGAGGGTATCAAGCAACGCGGAAAACAGGTGGAACTCATCCAGAAACGCATGTCCGTTTGCCGTTGCATATGTTACAGCGACCGGAATCAGTTTTGCGATAAGCGGTTGTTGCGTCAGAAAATGATGCAAGACCGGATCATCGTTCGTCAATGGACTCCTTCACCCCACCGGCTGCTGCAATGATTTGCGAACTTCGCTCAAAAGCTGCTCCACCTTGAACGGCTTGAAAAGCACGGCCTGCAGGCCTTCCTGGCTGGCGCGGACGATGGAGTGGTGGGGGTCGTAGCCGAAGCCGGTCATCAGGATGAAGGGGATGGCCGGCCATTTCTTTCTCGCGGCGGCGAAGACATCGTAGCCGGTCTTGTCGGGCATTTTGATGTCGCTTAGCACCAGGTTGAACGAGCGGCTTTCGAGGATGACGATGGCCTCGGCGCCATTGGCTGCCGTGGTGACCTTTGCGCCGTATTTGCGGAGGATGTCGCTGATGGTGGTGCGAATGTTGGGCTCATCATCCGCCACCAATACTTCCATTCCCGCAAGGATCTGGTCCTGCTCGCCTTTTACTTCGCCGGCGCCAAGTACGGTGTTGGGGCCGTCGGCGGCTTGGCGCAGGGATTTGCGGATGAAATTCACGTTGCCGATGATCTGCTGAAGCTTCTGGCGAAGGCCTTCGTGGCCGATGTAATCTTCCATCAAGGCGTTGGCGTCGGAGGCGATGTCGTTGAGCGGGCCGGCCGCCTCGCTGCAGACGGTGTCGGCCACGGTGTGCGATGTGGAAACGCGCTCGACGACCATCAAGTCGAGAATATTGAGTGCGATGGCGACATAGCGGCCGAAGATCTCGGCGAACTGCCGGTCGTCTTCGTTAAACGCGGCTCGCTGGCGGCTTTCGACGTTGAACACGCCGATGACACGGTCGTGAAGTGTCAAGGGCACGGTCAGGCTGCTCTTGGCTTGATCGAGGCCCAGCACGTATCGCGGATCGCGCTCGACATCGGGGCAGATATACGATCGGCCGGTGGCGGCGACGTATCCGCTGATGCCATTCCCCTCGGCCATGGCGAACAAATCGACGTTGAGCGCTTCGGAGGGGAAGCCGTTGCTGATGACCATTTCCAGTTTATTGCTGCGACGGTCGACCAGGCGGATGGCGAAATGATCGAAATGCATCAGCTCTTTGGTGTAGCTGATGATCTTGTCCTCGAGGAGTTTGAGGCGCTGGCCGACATCGAGCTTGCTCAGGCTTTCGGATTCCAGGCGGACCAGCTCGCGGCCGGCGCGGTCGATGGCGTCGATTTTCTGCTGAAGCCGGCGGGTGCCGGTCGCATCCCACACCACCGCCACCACCTGCACCACGCTTCCCGCTGGATTGATGACCGGCGAGGCGATCATCTCCATGAATTGCTGATCGTCGACATTCAGCATGTAACGCTTGGAACGGCTGAAGGCGGGAAGTGCAGGCGTATCGGGATGCAGCGGCGAAACCTGCTTGCTGAACAGCTCAAATGAATCCTGACAGGTCCGGCGGATCTTTTCATGCACCCGGGCGGGCCAGGCCTGCATCTTCTTGTTCATCCAGTTCGCCCGGCCCTCGGCATCGACGATGCACACGCCTTCGCCAATGGTGTTCAATACCAGGCTGGCTTG
The DNA here is from genome assembly GCA_035695715.1 of Tepidisphaeraceae bacterium. Classification (GTDB taxonomy): domain Bacteria; phylum Planctomycetota; class Phycisphaerae; order Tepidisphaerales; family Tepidisphaeraceae; genus RYN-428. The sequence goes on along the minus strand of DASRRM010000187.1, from coordinate 1,344 downwards.
TTGAGAAACCAGGGCGCGCTCAAGGGGAAGGAAATCGGTGGAGTCGGAGAAAATGGCGCCGAAGTGATCGTGTCGAAGGGCCTCGATGGCTTCGTCAATCGTGGGAATCTCCACCACGTCGCAGGTGGCGCGAAGCGCATCCACCGCCGCGGCATTGCTTGCCTTGGTCTGGCTGGCAAGGATGAGAACTTTGTTGCGCTGACCTTCCAAAATAATTGGCCAAAACGCCCCGATGGAGCTTCTGCCGGCACATTGCTCATGCGCCAACCAAAGCGGCGGGGTTAACCAGAAGCGCCGAAGCGGGAATTGCTTCCCAACACATCAATCTCCGGCGGATTCATCGTCCATTGGTATCATACGTCAAATGGCGGGTCCGGTGCCAGTATATTTGCGTTGGTCGATATATTTTGGGTGTCCCGAACTGAAGATAACGTGATCGTTTGACGCCGGTTCTGAGGTGCCCCGAAGAGCCGAGTCTTTCCCGGTAAAACCCGGCTCTTCAAGGATATCATCGAGAATCGCGTTTTTACTACAAGATTTCCTTAACAGAGCTAGGCGAAAGACGCTCGCGAAGGCGCGATGGTGCGAAGACAAACGCGAAGATCAAATCCCAGGCGATTCCGTAAAACTTGAAAGCACACTTCGCGGCTTTCTTCGCGCCATCGCGCCTTCGCGAGCGCATTTTGGTTGCGGCCAGCGGCCGCGCTGAGGAGTACCTCAGAACCGGCGTGCTGGGGAGAGTCTATTGAGTCCACCCTTAAGTAAATCCTAAGACCGACTCGGCACGTCCCTTGCTTGGCCCCCCTCGAATAAGGCCCGGAAACCGACAGATTGGCCTTTTCATTAGGCCGGAGCGCGCCAATGACCGTTCAATCCCCAAACGCGATTCTGAGCGATCCTCATCCCGCGCCCAAGCCGCCAACCGGCAAATCATTCTTCGCCATCTTAAAGGAAACCGTGGGCGACTGGGTCAGTGATAACGCCATGCGCCTGTCGGCAGCGTTATCGCTTTACACCATTCTGTCGCTTGCGCCGCTGCTCGTTGTGACGCTAAAAGTGGTTTCGGTGATCTGGCGAAACAAGGAAGCCGCCCGGCACACGATGGAAACTCAACTGGCGAATCTCATGGGGTCGCAGGCGGCCGGGGCTGTCGAATCCATGCTCAATAACGGCGGGAAACATGGCAGCGGAATTGTGGCAACGGTGATCAGCTTTGTCGTGCTTTTGTTCTCGGCGACCGGCGTTTTCATCGAGCTGCAGGGGTCGATGAACACGATCTGGGGCGTTGAGCCCAAGCCTCATCAGGGCATCAAGAATTTCATCCGCAGCCGACTGCTTTCCCTG
>DASRRM010000186.1:0-28862 GCA_035695715.1 Tepidisphaeraceae bacterium | reverse complement strand
TCCTCAGCGCGGCCGTTGGCCGCAACCAAAATACACGCGCCAAGAACGCCAAGAAGCCAAGAGAGCCAAGGCAGAACGAGTTTTTTTCATGGCGCGTTTGCGAAAAATGCTGCTAACGTCGCGCCAGCGATTTGAGTTTGACGCGAAGGCACGAAGCGACGAAGGAGTCGAAGTGGTTCTCCGCGTTAGATCGAACCTTCGCGCAACGACGCAACGAGTTTTCTTCTTGGCGCTCTTGGCCACTTGGCGGTCTTGGCGCGAAATTCTTGTCAGGAAAACAAGATTTAGCAGGATATCCTTGAAGACCCGGATCGGTCGCGCGAAGGATCCGGGTCTTCGGAGTACCTCAGACACCGGCGTGAACATTACGACTCCGCTGTCATTCCCACCGCTTCATGCCCAAATCAAGCGCCACGGCGATTACTGGGCGGGGTCGTAGTAGATCGGATTCCACGAAGCGGTGCGGCCGGTGAATTCGACGTGGCCGTCGCAGTAGGCGCAATTCCCTCGGCCGGCGCTGGGATCGTTGGGGTTGGCGATGAGTTCGCGATTGAATTGATCGTGGCGGGCCGACATCACGTTCATCCCTGAGCCGTAGCTTGATTGCCAGGCCCAGCACCCATCATCAAGCGTCTGCTCCGATTCCTCGATCAGGAGGATACAGCGCGATGAGTGCCTGACCTGGGCGGTGCCGAGGTTGGGAAGGGTAGTGGTGGAGGGTGTGCCGGGCCAATAGGGAGGTGTGTGGCCGTTGGGGGCATCGCCCCACGGATAATATCCCCCGACATTGATGTTCATCGTGTAGCTGTACGGATATTCATTGGGATAATTCGTGTGGGTCATGTTGTCATCGCCCGGACAGGTGAAGAGCCGGGCATCGAACCGCTGCATGATGTAAGGCGCAATGCCGCCGCCCATGATATTCCGGTTCGACTGCCAGTAGATCCAGTCCTCCGGCATGGCGTTGGGGGCGGAATACGGATAGTGCTCGTTGTTGGCCTGGGCGTACATTCTGAAACCCATCGCCAACTGGCGCAAGTTATTCTGGCAGGTCGTCAGCTTTACCTGTTCGCGGGCCCGGCCAAGCGCCGGCAACAGCAACGCAAGAAGCACCGACACAATCGCCAGCACGACAAGAATTTCGACCAGGGTGAATCCCGGCTTACATTTTGTTTTGCGATTCGTTGATGTGAGTTTCATTAAAACTTGATGTTACCCACAGGCGAAACGAATAAGCAACACAATAATCGCCCGAGTCGAATCAATTTTGCGAAAACAATTTTGCGAAAACATCATCACGGTGATCGCCCGGCGTGCCCCCGAATCAATTTCCCTCCGCAAACCCGCGCGATGTCCCAGGCCCCTGAAGTTTATCTTCAATGCCAGCGCATTTTGCTCCAAACTTCGATTAGTCCTCGGCCAATTCCATCTCCATGTCCATCGCCACCGCCAGGGCAGGTTCCGCCGCCGGTTGAGCGGCCTCTTCGGCTTGCTGGTCTTCCTTAAACAGGCGTTGCTGTTCGATCTTCCGCCGGCGGCGGGTGCCGATGCCGCACAGTTGCACGCTGCCGCCGCCCAGAAGCTGCTCGAGATCGTCGACCAGATTCTGCGTCGGGCGGACAAAGCGGTCGCGATCCAGCCGCATGGTTACTTTTTGCCCGGGAGGCGTGGTCACCTGGATATAAACCTCGGCATTTCCCTTATGGCGGGAAATGGCCTGCTCCAACTGGGTGATCGTCTCTTCCGAATGACCAAACGGATCGAGCTTGATCGCCACCGCCGTCGTCAATTTCGCGATCGAATCGGCCACCGGAATCACATCATTGACGATAATCCCCGGCGTTTCGCGGCGGCGATCGATCTTTCCCTTGACGAAGACAATCGACTCGGCGGCAATCGCCGATGGATGCCGCTTGACGATATCCTCAAGCGATTCGGCGAAAATGGTGCCGTCGATCTGACCTTCCAGGTCCTCTAAGGTGATGATTGCCATCGCCTTTCCCGCCGAGCGGCCATTTTTGGTGACGGTTTTTTTGATCCGGCTGATCATTCCGCCGAGGGTGATTTCCGTTCCTTCGGAAATGGTCACCGCCTCCTTCGTGCTGGAGCTGGAATAGTGCTCCAGCTTTGCTTGATGTTCCGTCAGCGGATGGCTGGAAATGTAAAAGCCCAAAAGCTCCTTCTCGAACTTCAGCAACTCCGCGTCCGGCAATTCATCAATGTCCGGCAATGCACTGCCCATCGTTTTGGCCGGGCTTGGACCTGAATCGCCGCCCATCATGGCGGCAAACATATTCAACTGCCCCGCGCGCTTATCCTGCTGCGTTTGCTGCCCCATTTCGACGGCTTTATCCAGCACCTGCAAAAGCTGCGAGCGCTTGCCGCCGGCCGTGGCGAATGCGCCGCATTTGATCAGTGCTTCGCTCGTGGCACGGGTGACCTGCCGAAGGTCCACCCGCTCGGCAAAATCGTACAGGCTGGCGAACGGGCCGCGTGCGGTGCGCTCGTTGATGATCGCTTCCACCGCCTTTTCCCCCACGCCGCGAACCGCCATCATGCCGAAGCGAATCACGCCCTCGGGTTTCGGCTCGACTTTGCGCTTGCGCTTCCCCGCCGGCTCCTCCGGCATGACATAAATCGGCGTGAAATCCTTGTCCGACACATTCACATCCGGCGGCAAAACCTTGATCCCCCGCGTTCCCTCCGGCAGCGTCAGCTTCCGACACTCTTCAATGTACTCCACCACTTTTTCCGTAGATCCCATTTCGTAGGTCAGTAGGGCCGCCATATATTCGACGGGGTGATAGGCTTTCATGTACGCGGTTTGATAAGCGATAATCGCATAGCGCGTGCTGTGCGATTTATTGAAGCCATATCCGCCGAACTTCAAAATGTGTTCGAAGATTTCCTCCGCCTTCGCCTGGCTGACGCCTTTGGCCATCGTGCCTTTGATGAATTCCGGATGGAATTTGGCGATGACGTCGGTGGTTTTCTTGCTGATGGCTTTGATCAGCTTGTAGGCGGCACTCAGCTCGATCCCGCCGAGCTGGTTGAAGACCTGCATAACCTGCTCTTGATAGCACATAATTCCGTAGGTTTCTTCCAGGATCTTGTCCATGATCGGATGGACCTGCGGCACCGGCTCCTTGCCATGTTTGCGATTGCAATAGCTTGGAATCAGCTCCATCGGTCCCGGGCGATACAGCGCGTTAGCCGCGATTAAATCCTCCACGCGGTCCGGCTGCATTTTCATCAGCAGGTCCTGCATGCCGCCCGATTCAAACTGGAAGATCCCCTTGGTTTCACCCCGGCAGAATAGTGCCAGAACGTTGGGCTCTTTCAGATCGATTTTCTCGATGTCGATTCGCCCCTTATCATCCAGCGGCGGGGGCGTCTGATTCTTCGCCCACTTCTGCGCCCGATTCGACCGGGTCTTGGCTTCCAACTCGATCGCGCGCGTTAGTGTGGTCAGCGTGCGCAGGCCCAGGAAATCCATCTTCAGCAGCCCGACCTTCTCGGCGATCGGGCCTTCAAACTGCGTGAGGATGTTGCCGTCGCTGTCGCGGTAAAGCGGGGCGAAATTATCCAGCGGCTGATCCGCGATAATCACGCCCGCCGCGTGACATCCCGCGTTGCGGCACAGGCCTTCCAGCTTTTTGGCGATGTCGATGATCTTCTTGGTGTTCGCGTCCGACTTGTACAACTCCGCCAACTCCGGCGACTGATTGATGGCCTTCTCCAGCTTCATGCCCGGCGTGTTGGGAATCAGCTTGGTGATCCGATCCACCTCCGCCAGTGGAACGCCCATCACCCGTCCCACGTCCTTGCACGCGGCTTTTGCCGCCAATGTGCCGAAGGTGATGATCTGCGCCACGTGGCCGTATTTATTGCGCACGTATTCGATCACGCGCTGGCGGCCATCCTGGCAGATATCGATGTCGATATCCGGCATTTCATTTCGGCTCGGGTCCATGAACCGCTCGAACAGCAGGCCATACTGAATCGGGTCGACGTTGCACAGCCCCAGCAGATAGCCAACCATCGTTCCGACGCCCGAGCCTCTGGCGCCGACGGGAATGCCGTTATCTCGGGCAAAGTTGCAGAAATCCCACACGATCAGGAAGTAGGAGCAGAAGTTTTTCTTGACGATGACCGAAAGCTCGTAGTCGAGGCGGGAGCGGATATCTTTGGAGACATCGGCGGTGCCGTAGCGCCACAGCAGGCCTTCTTCGCAGAGTTGGCGGATGTATTTTTCATCATCCCGAACAGTGGCATGGGCATCCTGCCCATGCTCGGTCTTAAAATCCGTGCCAGTGGTGGCCAGTTTCTCCTTCGGCACCCGGTACACCGGCGCATACCGCTTGGAAAAATCCAAATCCAGATTGCACATCTTCGCAATATGCAGCGTGTTATCGATCGCCCCGTCGAGATGGCCCAGAACGTCATTCATTTCCGCCGGGCTTTTCAGGTATAGCTCAGTGGAATAGGGCATCGGATTTTTATCAGCAATCAGTCGGCCCATGCTGATGCAGCAAAGCACCTCATGGGCGAAATGGTCTTCCTTGTTCAGGAAGTGAACGTCGTTGGTGCCGACCAATCCCAGCCCCATGCGCTTGGCGATGTCCGCCAATTCCGGATTGACCTGGTCCTGTTCGGGTATATGCCGCTGTACTTCGATAAAGAACCGGTCCGGCCCAAAAATGTCCAGATAAGTCTCGGCCACCTGCCTGGCCGCCTTGGCGTCTTTGCGCAAAAATGCCCCGGGAATTTCACCACCCAGGCAGGCGCTGGTGGCGACCAAGCCCGCCTGGTAATGCTTCAGCGATTCTTTGTCGATCCTCGGCTTGCGATAAAAACCCTCCCGATACGCCAGCGACGAAAGCTTGAGCAGATTGTGATACCCCTCGAGATTCTGCGCCAGGAGGAGCAGGTGATAGGCCGACTCACTCGATTTTTCCCGCCGATCCCCTGGCGCCATATACGCTTCCATGCCCAAAATCGGCTTGATGCCTTCCTTCTTGCACTCGTTGAAGAATTCGATCACGCCAAACATGCAGCCGTGATCGGTGATGGCCAGACTGTCCATGCCGAGGGTTTTGGCCCGTTTGACAATGTCCGAAATCCGGCAAGCGCCGTCGAGCAGCGAGTAATGGGTATGAACGTGCAAATGGACGAACGACGCGGGTTGAGCCATGCCGGAATGATAGTGCGAAAGCGGCAAAAGAGGTAGGGAACTATTAGGGAAGTGTCAGGTTATGCACAATTGCACGCGCCAGGAACGCCAAGGAGCCAAGAGCGCCAAGGGAGAACAAAGTTTTCTTGGCGCGTTTGGGGCGAAATGCAGTGAACTTCTGCCGAGTACATTGAACCTGACGCGAAGGCGCGAAGGGACGAAGGACTCGAAGCGGTCTCGCGCGTTCGCCCGACACGACAGAACGAGTGCATTCTTCTTGGCGCTCTTGGCTTCCCGGCTGTCTTGGCGCTAAATTCTTGTCAGCATCGGACGGGTCACCTTTTGAGTCGACCGACCGCGTCGAACATATAGTCCGGCGGCTCCGGAAGCGAGTGGTATGCCTGATAAGCCGGCATCAGCCCTCTGGCACCGTTCAACTCGGCGACAGCGCGCTCATCGTCTGACGGAAGACTCTGCGCCCACCGATATAACTCGCGCGGGTCGCCATGCTTCGTCCACTCCACGGCAATTAAGTCTATTAATTCCAGGCGATGGCGTCTTCTCTGGTCGGTCCATTCCGCACGGTCGCCCACATTCATTTTATTAATAGCCGCGTCCCAAAGTTCGCTGTCCAGCATAAACACCTGGGCGGCCTGCTTGAACGAACCCCGGGCGACGGTTGCGCGGAAGATGGCATCGTACGACTTGCCCCGTTTTTGGGCCATTGCGATCGCATCGTCGAATTGCCCAGCTGCGGCAAGTGCGATGGGGATGCGCGCACCAGCAGCTCGCACGTCCGACATCTCCTTTTCAGAGGAAACAGTTATTTCGTCCGCCTTGGCCAGTTCCTTATTGAGCAACTCGATATTGCCCATCCGGGCATAGGCGGCCGCGGTATGCAGGAAATATTCCTTGCGTTCAGCGGGCGAACCTGCGTGCCGCACTGGATCGATTCTTTGGAGCGTTCTCAAGCTGCCTGCTGGATCACCTGCATCACATTGCAGCCTAGCCAGGCTTTGGTACCAGTAACGATCATCGGACTTGATGCTGTCAATTATCGCGTACAGTCTCTCGGCGTTTTGCTCGGCTTCCTGTCGCTTGCCAGCCAACGTCTGTCGACAAACGATCCCCTCCAAAGCCATGACGCCAAAGGCTTTGCTTTGCGTATCCTCCACGGCCTTAAACGCGGCGTCAAACTTTCCCTGGTCGTCAAGCTGGTATGCGATCTCAAAAACCACCAGGGTCTGAGCCCCTCGTTCCAGCGTGCGCGAAGCCTCGAACGCCGATTCCGGCTTGCCGGCGCGGGTCAGCTCCCTGCAAATCCCGGAATAAGCTTGCCAGCGGTCCTTGTCCGACATGGCATCGGCCTGCTCGCGCGCCGCGGCGAGGATCTTGATCGCTTCGGCCGGCTGGTTCCGCTCGACGAGCATCGCCGCCATCTTGCACCATTGACTATTTCGCACGAGGGGCAAGTCAATTTTTTGAATCAGCCTGCGCGCATGCTCGAGGTTTCCCATCCGCGTCTGCTCGATGGCGATATTCGATAACGCCCAGTTTTTGTACTCCTGGGCATGGGGGATCACCAGCGAATTCGGTTCGGCCGTCTGCTTTTCAAACCCGTTCAGCAACTGTTTTTCCAGGGCATCAAGCATCGGCTGCGCGCTCGATGATTGCCCGGCTGAAATGCGGATCGCCACCGCGGCGAGCCGGTCGGTTTCCGTCAACTCAATGGTGCTTTCATTGTCGGCGCCGCTCAGCAGAGAATCGCTGATGGTCAATGCCTCGCGAACGTCGCCGGCGCGGGCAAATGCGTCACCGATATAGGCAAGCTGGCTCACGCCACGTTCCTTGGCATCGCCCCCGCTCAGCCGGGCATCGCGAGCCGCCATCGCAAGCCAGGTCACGGGCTTTTGAAGGTCCGGTGGCTCGGCGGCGGAACTTCGCGACCGCGCGCTATCACCAAAGCCCAGGATTGCCAGGATGAGTAATGTTCGCGTCTTCGCATAGGCCGTGCCCATTTTGAACAGGATACCGATGCTTGGATGCGGTACAACATTTTTCCCAGCGTGGCCACGCTTTGGCGGGGTTTCCTTCACCCACGCAAGACAATCCTCTTCCGCAAAAAAGGTAAGGCCGTCTGCCTTGCTATCCCCAGGCGCTGTATGAAATCTCCGGACTGAAAAATGGGCCGATCAAAAATCGCGTCCAAAACCTTGACGGAATGGTGCGAGCGCGTCAGGCTTGCGATCTGCTGCTTCATTCGACCGTAGAGCGCCAGAATGCCGCGCACCCGCTCCGAATTCGCCGTCGATTGCTCCACGATCGCATCCAGGAAAAATTCGATCCATGCCGTCCAAACGCCCGCCCGGCTGATTTCGCGCAATCGCGCGTAATACAAGTCGCGATGGGCCTCATGATTGATCTTCGGTTGCCGTGAGCGACGTCCGCGCGTTTGTGGTTTTCCTTCCGGAGCAGTGAGACAATAACGGCGATTGAGGATGCGGGAAAGTCGGCCGAATCCAAACCGCTGGATTGCACCGGCGGCGGCTCGGCGATGGATCGATATCCCGCGATGGGACATCGGCAGAAACGGATGGGACATTTTTTGTCCCAAACGCGTCCCAAACCCGTCCCAAATGTCCCGCCAGGCTCAGCCGTATCGGCGTCGGGCAGATCGGCGTAAGGTAAAGAATTGAATGAGGTTATGGCTTTTAAAAAGAAGTGAATGTCCCATTTTGGGATCGAAAATCGTGAAAAAGGGGACAATTTGAGACATGGGGGCCGCGCAACAGGGGAGTGTGGCGCAAAAATGGGGCGCAATGGGGCGCCAGGATGCGCCAGGTCGCAACGGCAGCGAGCTCGGTGTCCACCGAGCGCGGGTGGGGGTTCCTCTGGCGTCTTCCCATCCGCCTACCGCCTGCTGCTCACTGCCTACTCCCTTCCGCCTGCTGCCTACTCCCTCCTCTTCTGCTATCATCCACCTTTGACAGAAACCAGACCAGAGGAGTAAGTCAACATGGCTATCAGCGATACGATCAAGAAGGGTTATATTCGGGCACCGCATCGGAGTTTGCTTCGGGCGACCGGCGTGATTCAGAGCGAGGCGGATTTTAATAAGCCGTTTATTGCGGTTTGTAACTCGTTTGTGCAGATCATTCCGGGGCATGCACATCTTGATGTGGTGGGGAAGAAGGTCAGGGAAGCCGTGCGGGCGGGCGGGGGGATTCCGTTTGAGTTTAATACCATCGGCGTGGACGATGGCATCGCCATGGGGCACGTCGGCATGAAGTATTCGCTGGCATCGCGCGAGCTGATCGCCGACTGCGTGGAGACGATGCTGCGGGCGCATTGCTTTGATGGCGTGGTGTGCATTCCCAACTGCGACAAGATCGTGCCGGGCATGATGATGGCGGCTGCGCGGGTGAATATCCCGGCGATCTTCGTGTCGGGCGGGCCGATGAACGCGGGGAAAAGCTCGACCGGGAAGGCGATCGATCTGGCGACGGTTTTTGAAGGCGTGGGGCAGTTTTCCGCGGGGAAAATGACCGAAGCCGAGCTTACGGATATCGAGCAGCACGCCTGCCCGACGTGCGGATCGTGCTCTGGAATGTTTACCGCCAACAGCATGAACTGCCTGTGCGAGGCGCTGGGATTGGCGCTGCCGGGTAATGGCAGCGTTCTGGCGACCGATCCGAAGCGCGATGAATTGTTCCGCGAAGCAGGGCGGCAGATCGTCGAGCTGGTGAAGAAGAACATCCGGCCCAGCGATATCCTGACGCACAAGGCGTTTGAGAACGCCTTCGCGCTGGACGTGGCAATGGGCGGAAGCACCAACACGGTTTTGCATACCCTTGCGATCGCAATTGAGGCGGGCCAGCCGTTCGATCTGGCGCATTTGAACGAGGTGAGCGCGCGGGTGCCGTATGTGTGCAAGGTTGCCCCTGCGGGGAAGTATCACATGGAGGATGTGGACCGGGCGGGTGGCATCAGCGCAATCCTAAAGACGATTGCGAAGAAGCCGGGCACGCTGAATCTGGACTGCGTGACGGTGACGGGGCGGACGCTGGGAGAGAACATCGGCGATGCGACGGTAAAGGATACGGATGTGATTCGGCCGATCGAAAACGCCTATAGCCAGACAGGCGGCCTGGCGGTTTTATTCGGGAATTTGGCGCCGAATGGGTCGGTGTTGAAGATCGGCGCGGTGGCCCCGGCCATGCACAAGTTCAAAGGCCCGGCGGTGATTTTCGAGAGCGAGGAAAGTGCCGCCAAGGGCATTTTGGAGGGGAAGGTGAAGAGCGGCGACGTGGTGGTGATTCGCTACGAAGGGCCGCGAGGCGGGCCGGGCATGCAGGAGATGCTTGCGCCGACGGCGAACATCATGGGCCGCGGTTTGGGCGAGCAGGTTTGCCTGATCACCGACGGCCGCTTCAGCGGAGCGACGAGAGGCGCCTGCATCGGCCACGTCAGCCCCGAGGCGGCGGCGGGCGGGCCGATCGCGTTTGTGGAAGAGGGAGACATCATCAGCATAGACATCCCCGGTCGCAGGCTCGATCTGGACGTGCCGGAGGACGTGCTGGAGAAACGCCGTGCGGGATGGAAGCGTCCGCCGGCCAAGATTGATTACGGCTACCTGGCGCGCTACGCGGCCCAGGTGACCAGCGCGGATACGGGGGCGGTGTTTAAGAAGCCGGAGTTGTAAGAATGAACTGGCGTGAGCGAAAAGGCCGTCGTTGCTCGGGGAAAACTGTTCGGGGAATGCGACTTCCCTGACGGACATTCATTGTAGTGCGACATCCGCGGCCGAGACGCGTAAGATGATTGAAAGTAATAGCCAAAGGTCATATGGAACTACCCGACTTTCTCACGATTGATGATGGCGGCTTCATTCACGTGACCGGTCGGCGCGTTGGGCTTCACCACATCCTGCGCGGCTACAATGAAGGTTTATCCCCCGAGGAAATTGCGCTCGAATATCCCAGCCTGCAGCTTTCAACTGTGCATAAGGTCATCGCTTTTTATCTGGATCATGCCGACGATGTAGAGAAGTACATTGCAGATCACGACCTCACCGTCGCACAGCACATGACTCAATCTCGCCCGGGGCCGACCGTGGCGGAACTGCGAGCGCGACTTGCCACCCGGCAGCCGCCCCCCTCAACCCAGCGGGTTAACGCGGAGTGACCATCGATGCCGCTTCGATTCTTACTCGACGAGCACATTCGTCGGACGATGTGGTCTGCAATTCTGCGCCATAATTTTCGCAGCCAGGATGTGCTGGATGTCGCCCGCGTAGGCGCGGAAGGCGCGCCGCGTTACGGCACGCTCGATCCGGAACTCCTGATTTGGTCCGAAGCCGAAGGCCGCATTCTGCTCACAGAGGACAAATCTACAATGCCCGCGCATCTTGGCGATCATCTTGCGCGCGGAAACCACTCGCCGGGTGTGATGATGTTGCGACGAGGCGTTTTCCTGTCGGATTTGACGGAGTTTCTGTGCCTCGCGACATATGCGAGTGAGCCGGGCGAATGGGAGGATCGGATTACCTATATTCCATAATGCATTACCCCAATCCACCGCGAATCCTCTCCACCAATTCCCCGCAATCCGCCGCCGCCAGCCGGTCTAGCGTGCATTCCCAGCCTTCCATGAAGCGGCTTGCTTCGCCGCGGTTTTGGTGGGTGAAAAGCGTGCGGAAGGCACGCTTGCGCTTTTGGTAATCCTGCTGCAATTGCATGAAACGCTCGGCAAACGCCTGCAGGAACACTTCGCCGAATGCCCGGTCGTCGGAAAGGTGCGCGGAGCGGCGGGTTGTGGATTGTGCGTATGCGGCGGCCAGGTCGGCCAGCGGGCGGCGGTAGTCCATGAAGGTGCCGGTGTGGTCGGTCACGACGATGTCGACGGGCAACCCGCCGGGACCATCGATGAGCAGCTCGTCGCCGCTGTCGAAGATGACCTGGCCGGCCTTGTCGCAGCGGCCGACGATGAGGTTCGGCGCAGCCGATCGGCCCAGAACGCGGGCAAACGCCAGCGCAAAAGCATCATCCGCAAACCGCCCGGCGGGAACCTTGTCGGTCGCCAGGCCGTGGATGTAATCGCGCTCAAAATAAGTCGACCAGACGCTCCTTCCCTGATAAGCGGCGTTGGTTCCCGTGTAGCGCTCGCACAATTTTCGGGTGGTCACGTGCGGCGGAAGATTCATGCCAAGCTGGCGGCACGCCAGCCGTCGATCGAGAATCTGCTCGGTGTATTCCTCCGATTCGGTGATGGCGTCGAGCAAATCGCAACCCTGGTCGAGCAGTTCCCACACGCCGCGCTTTTGCATGCGGATGATGCGGAGCATGGGCGTGCTGGCGCCGCGCTTTTGAATCTCGGCCAAGTAAACGCCACGATGCCCTTCGTATGCATGACGATGCGACAGCGACGGCGCGACGCGGCCGAGGTTCACGTGTTCCAGATCGCCATACTCGCGAATGAAATTGAAGATCAGGCTCCGCGCCCGCATATCGCAAACGGACCGGCCCAGCACGCAGCACGTCTCGATATCCTCTTCCTCAAACACCGGATCGAGAATCAGTTCGCCATCTTCCAGCCGCCCGCCCGGCACCCATTCCACCTGCATGAAGAATTCGGCGCTGAGCCCCAGCAGCACTTCCTCGGAAATCGATTTTTCGCTCTGTCCGATTAATGCTGCATACATCGCGCTTCGCCAGTGCGGATCCTCGACATCATCTGTCTGAAATTCCGTTCGCACGGATGTCCGAAAAAGATGGCAGAGCGTGTCGTAAACGCTCCTGAGCTTCGCGCCGTCCATCGCCGCAAAATCCTGAGCCGCCAGCGTTGAAAGAATCGCCGGGGCATCGGCCATGAAAAAGCCGATCTCGGGATTGCGCATGCGATTGGTCTGCACGCAATAGTCGCGAATTTCGATCAGGTGATTGCGAAGCTCGGCATCGTCCATTTTTCCCAGGGCGCAAAACTCTCCGCAGGTGAGCAGCCGTGTGCCAGTGACGGCGTTGTAGTAGTAGATTTCCCGCCCGCCGATGCCGATGCGCGATGCGCTGATCATGCGCGACATCTCCGCCGGAGAACGCGGCAGGGGATTGATGCGCCAGCATTCACCGCGCTGCTTGATCGCCTGGCGAACCTGCGGATTCAGTACGTACAGAAACTTGATCTGCTTCTTCGAATAGAGTTGTTGCAGCAATTCATCGGCGGCAAACGCCAGATCCATCTGCGACGGATCGGGGCGAATGAGGATGGCGTCATCATCGACGATCAGGTCGACCGCCGTGCACCAGAGGTCTTCCTGCGTTTCTTCATTTAGCGGCTCAAGCCCCCATTTGACGCGTTGGTCGTTCAGGCGATCGACATACGCGATGCGCTGCGTGGCATGAATTCCCGGCAGCGTGACAATCGCCTCGCCGGCCGGAAAAACGGTGGCAATGCGCACGCGCAATTTGCCGTCGCCGTCGCGCGCGAGCAGTTCTTCGCCAATGGTCTCGATCATGGAAGTGCATGTTACCGCCGAAGCGGGCAAGAGGTTAGCGGCCCGGTACACCCGCCGCGTGAAAGTGTCCGGCTTTCTCCGTAGGGTGGGCGTACTCGCCCACCGTGTTTTTTCCCAGGTCTGGCCGCTGGTGGGCGAGTACGACCACCCTACAAAAACTGCCTGGAGTCGAGTTGTGTGGGGCTTGTCCCCGCCGAGCGAATTCGAATCGATTTGGGAGGACAGGAATGTCCTCCACTCATCAATTCGACGCAGGCAAGAATGAATGCGTGCCCCACCAATTCCTGGCCACGGTCCGAAGAATAGCGCACGCCCCTGCGCATCGGGCTTGAGATTGGCGATACGATTGCCATTCCATTTGATACAATGCCGACGACACCTGGCGAAACGGAGGCAGGATCGATGCCCGACCAAGCAGTTCTTAAATTCGGCCGAACCGAGGCTGGCTATCGGCTTTGCCTGGAGGGACGCGGCACGATGCATGAAAGCGGGTGGGCGGAAATTTTTGTCGACGAGGTCTTGGCCGATCCGACAGTTGCCGTGGTCTTCGATCTTTCGGGGTGCCAATATCTGGACAGCACGTTTCTGGGATGCCTGCTGGGGATGAACAGCCGGCACGGGCCGTCGCGTTTTCGCGTGGCGACGCCGCCCGATTTGACGCGGAAACTATTCGGGGCCAGCAAGCTGGATCTGGTGCTGAAGATCAGCGCGGATTTGCCGCCGGTAATCGGCGAATACATGGTCTTGCGCCGGGATGAAATGAATTCGCGGGAGATCGCCCGCCACATCATGGAATGCCATCGCCGGCTGGCCGAGATTCCCGGCCCGCAGCAAAATGCCTTCGCCGCCATCGCCAAGCAAATGGCCAGGGAGCTGGAAACGCGGGGGTGAAATCGGGGTAGGCATACATGGTCTTCCTGCGCCGTTTCCCTGACAACTCTTTATGTGGTCTTCACCATGAACCGAAAGCCGCTCACGCTCGCTCTGTCGCTTCTCCTCGGGTCCATCCTTCTGCCGCCGTCGATGCGTGCGGCCGATGCGCCGCCAAAGAAGGCGGGCGATAACGCCCCGATAGAGGCGGGCGATACTCCTTACGAAGGGAACAGAGTCTTCATTCCTCCCGCTCCGGAACTTAAGGTCCTGTACTTCAACGGGCCCAATCCAAGCGCACTCGGCACCCTCGAAGTTCAACTCGACAAAGTAAAGCGCATTCCTCCTGCCGGCGTTGTCGTTCCGGAAAAAGACCGCGCCGAGTTGGAAGCCGGCGTAAAGCAGCTTGGGACGGAAATTGAAGCTTTGCAAAAAGACGCCGGCGCCAAGGACGCGGCCGGTCTTCTGCCGGATGTGCAGATTTATTACAACGCCGTGCGGTATGCCTTGAAATACGATGAATTCTTCGACAAGGGACAGATTCCCAAGGCGAAGGTGCTTCTGAACGAAGGGTTGGAGCGGGCGAAGGAGCTGCGCGAAGGAAAGCCGGCGTGGACCAAAGCCAGCGGCCTGGTCGTGCGCGGATATGTGTCGAAAATCGATGGCTCGGTGCAGCCTTATGGGCTGGTGATTCCCGAATCGGTCATGGCCGACCCGACAAAAAAACATCGCCTGGATATCTGGTATCACGGCCGCGGCGAAACGCTGAATGAAATCAGCTTCTTGAGCGAGCACGAAAAGTCCGCAGGGCAATTTACACCGCCGGACACGATCGTGCTCCATCCCTATGGCCGATATTGCAACGGCAACCGTTTTGCCGGCGAAGTCGATACATTCGAAGCGCTCGACAGTGTGAAGAAGCATTACACAATCGACAACAATCGCATCCTGGAGCGCGGCTTTTCCATGGGCGGTGCCGCCTGCTGGATGATGGCGACGCATTACGCCGACCATTGGGCCGCCGCCGCGCCTGGGGCGGGCTACAGCGAAACCGCCGATTTTCTGCACATCAAAGACCTCAGCACTATTCCGTGGTATCAGCAGAAAATGTGGGGCCTGTACGACAGCACCACGATGGCGGTGAATCTGTTCGATGTGCCGGTGGTTGCTTACAGCGGAGAGCTGGACGGCCAGAAGCAGGCCGCCGATGAGATGGTGAAGGCGGCCAAGGAAGTGGGCATTACATTTCCCTATGTCATTGGCATCGGCGCGCATCACAACTACACCCCGGCGGCGAAGGAGGAATTGAACAAGTTGCTGGATGCCATCGCGGCGAAGGGGCGGGATGTGTTTCCAAAGCACGTAAAACTGGCGACATATTCACTGAAGTACAACACGATGGATTGGGTGATGATCGATGCGCTGGAGCATCATTGGGAACAGGCGACGGTGGATGCCGAGATTGACGACGGACAAGCCGTTCGCATGACAACGGCAAACGTGGCGATGCTGCAATTGAGCTTATGGCCAACGGAATTGACGGTTGACGGGATGCAGGTGTCTATGCCGGGTCCAAGGGTTCTTCCGAAGGCGATCTTTCTTCAGAAGGTTGACGGAAAGTGGAATGTTAGCCTCTTTCCAAATCTGTGGACCGGCAGCGGAGGTGGACCGGAATATCACCTCCAAAAGCGACATAACCTCCAAGGCCCCATCGACGATGCCTTCATGGATTCCTTCATCATGGTCAGCCCGACCGGCAAACCCATGAACGAAAAGACCGGCGAATGGGTGAAGCATGAGGAAGCCCACGCCATCGACGCATGGCGGAAGCAGTTTCGCGGCGAAGCGCGGGTGAAGGATGATTCAGCCGTCACCGATGCCGACATCGCCGGCAGCAATCTTGTGCTGTGGGGCGATCCATCGAGCAACGCCATTCTCGCGAAGATCGCCGATAAACTGCCGATCAAATGGGATGCGCAGGCCGTTCACGTCGGCGATAAAACCTACCCGGCCGCCGGCAATGTGCCGGTGCTGATTTACCCCAATCCGCTGAATCCCACGCATTACGTCGTCTTAAACAGCGGCTTCACCTTCCGCGAATACGACTACGAGAACAACGCCCGCCAAACGCCGAAGCTGCCCGATTGGGCGATCGTCGATATCACGATTCCGCCCAGCGCGCAGTCGCCTGGGGGAATTGCCGATGCGGGATTTTTCGGGGAGAAGTGGGAGTTGGGTGGTGGGGTGAAGAAGTAACAAGGGTCCTGACGGTGATTGCTC
The DNA here is from genome assembly GCA_035695715.1 of Tepidisphaeraceae bacterium. Taxonomy (GTDB): domain Bacteria; phylum Planctomycetota; class Phycisphaerae; order Tepidisphaerales; family Tepidisphaeraceae; genus RYN-428. The sequence continues at coordinate 13,029 of DASRRM010000186.1, read as the reverse complement.
GCGCTCACAGTGGTGAATCGCGAAATCGCAAGCGACGTCGGACGGCACCCCGCGCAAGTGCATTCGCGCTGTGCCGTTCGGAGGTCGCTTGCGATTTCGCGATTTCGTCCGGAGACGACGGCGCACAACGTCCTGCTCCAATTGATTTGCTCAATCAGAATTCGTCATTCGGGTTTGATTCGGGGATTCGGATTTCGTTATTCATCTTTCCCCAAATTCTTATATAGTGGCGTCATGACCCAGACGTCACTCATCACCGGCGCCAACAAGACGAAGGTTTTCTTCAAATGCGTCACCTTCGATCAGTGGCCTGTCGTCGTGGCCGGCGATGTGCCGGAACTGGGCAACTGGAATCTCGGCGAGGCGCTGCCCGCGCATCCCCAGCGCCGCCCGCAAGGCGGGTTTGAGTGGAGCACCCAGATCGAATTGCCGCTGGGGCATACCATCGAATACAAGTTCATCAAGAAAACCGATCACGGCCCGCGCTGGGAATCCGGCAACAACCACCGCATCACCATCATCCCCGGCCTCCACGCCCTCAATACCGACTTCCGCGAATGAACCCGCACATCGCCCCGGCCTTTTATGGACGCCATCGTTGACAAGCAATCCCAGCTCAACCGCTCCACGCGCACGCAGTGGCACCTTTACGGCTCGCATCGCCAGGAACTCGAACGCCTGCTCATTCCCGATCGCCCCGGCCAGCGCATCGGCATCCTTGGCGCGGGCAATTGCAATGACCTGGATTTGCGCTGGATGACCGGGGTTTACCGCGAAATTCATCTCGTCGATATCGACGGCGAGGCACTGGCGCGGGCAGTAAAGTTGCAGAGAGTGGCTGATTCGCCGAGGATTAAACTGCGCGCCCCGGTCGATCTGACCGGCGTTGCCGATCGGCTGGCAACATGGCGAAAAACGCCCCCAGCCGCAGATGAAGTAAAAGGCTGCGCGGGTTTGGCTGCCGCGGCGGAAATCAAATTGCCGAAAACCGAAGATCATGGACCCAGCCAGCTCACGGATCCCGGGCCGGGTTCCGCATCCGGCCAGTTTGATATCGTCCTTTCCCCTTGCGTCCTGTCCCAATTAATCACGCCGCTGCGCGATTCCATCGGCGAAGACCATCCCGGCTTCATGCCTCTGCTGGCAGCCGTCCGCGCCCGCCATCTGCGCCTGATGCTCGACCTGCTTTCCCCCGGCGGCCGCGGCGTGCTTGCCTGCGACCTGCTTTCCTCCGGCACCTTTCCCGATCTCGCCCGCGTCCCCAAAGACCGAGCGGCAGACTTCATGGGAACCATGCTGTCGCGCGGAAAATGCTTCTCGGGACTGGAGCCCAGGGCCATGGCCGAGATCTTGCGGCGCGACTGCCGGGCCATTGACGTTCGGCCGGTCGAGCCGTGGATATGGCATCTTGGGTTGTCAAAATCTTATCTGGTCTACGCGCTGACGTTCAGGCGGATGGTCAGCATTTAGAGCGTGTTTCAGGCCGATCGAGCGGGCAATCTTCAGCCTGAGGTACTCCTCAGCGCGGCCGCTTGCCGCAACCAAAATACGCTCGCGAAGGCGCGATGGCGCGTCCATATTCGCGGCATCGCGCCTTCGCGAGCGCCTTTCATCTGGCTTTGTTAAGGAAATCTTGCAGCGAAAACACGATTCTCCATGATATCCTTGAAGGACCTGGCTCGCCTTCGCGTACCGGCAAGATGCTTCGGATGCTTACTCTGAAAATATCGGTCCGATAGCTCGATTTTTGTAGGGTGGGCGTGCTCGCCCACCACGTTTGCGTCGCGGGCAAGGAAACGGTGGGCGAGTACGCCCACCCTACGAAATTTTCATCCGTCGCGGGTGCGGCCAAGCCGCATGAGGACTCAGGATGACGGTGGCGCAGACGCGCCACCAACCTGAAAAGTGCTATAGGCGCATCGATGAACAGGCGGCGCGCCCTATTTTACAACCAGCCTTGCCTTCCACGCGGCCGTGCGCACCCGGCAGGTTGCGCCGGCATTAAACTCCAGCGCATCTGACTCCACCCCATCGCTGAAAATAACGCCGTTCGATGCCATCTCAGATTCGACGGTTATTTCCGAGCCCGGCTCCAATAATCCGGCAACCAGTTCGGCGCTCGATGATTTGCTGATGAACGGCTCGCGAACGACATAGACAAGCCGCTGGTCTTCCCATTCCAGCTTAACAGGTTGCCTTTCCACTGGTTTTCCAAACGCCGACGCGACGGAGGACGCCATATTGACAACGCTGGAAAGCCAACCGGTCGAACCCGCGCCCGTGCAGATGAGCATGCCGCTGGAACTTTGGTGTTCGGCGCGCTGGCCGATGCTCAGACGATATCGCGCCGAGACGTGCGAGCGAACGCCGATGAAAAGCTCGTTAAACGCCAGCAACTTTTGCCCATCGTCGAGCGAAGCCTCGGCGAGCGTCACATCACGATAAGCGGCTTTCCCCAACAGCACATTATGAACGGCCTTGCGCGCGTCGACCGGGCTGAAGGGAAGCAGGATGCCGTCAATTCGGCGCGGGTCGGGATTGACGGCGATGATCGGCAGCCCGACGGCATATTTGGCGACGTTGGCCACGAGGCCATCCTGACCGGCAGTGACGACGATGTCATCCGGGCCAAAGAAGAAATTGGGGAGGAAGTCGCGGTCAACCAACTGTACCGGCAGATCAAAGTCCGGAAAGACCAACTCCCGTCGCAATTGCAGGATGGCGGCATCGTATTGATCGGCCGCCTGGTCCACCTCGAGAAATGCCTGCTCGGCCAGTGCCTCGATATTGACGCTGCTGGCGGCGGAGCGTGCCAGTTCCCGGCGCTTGGCAGTCACGATTTGAAATTTTGCCTGCGAGCGCGTGTTGAACTTCTGCCGCAACGATGCCAGCTGCGTGGCGCGCGTGACAATGATGATTTTTGATCTCGGCATGCCCATGACGCGTCACTGTCCTAATATGCCTCGCAGCCGAAAGTCTCCTTCGCCGCGCCGGGCTACTTCTTCCTCTCTTCGATCAGCGTGCCGAGCAGATCGGGCGTGATATTCAGTTCGCCGATCTTCTCTGCGTGATCGGCCAGATCGCGGAATGCCATGGCGATCGTCAGTTTTGGATCGACCTTGCCGGCGCTGAGCGCCATCAGCGTGTGCCAGTCGACGCCTTTGAGAGGGGCGATCATGGCGCTCAGCGTGTAGGCCCTGGCATCGGCTTCGTTGCGTTCGTTCTCGACGCGCTGCGCGAGCAATTCGGCGCGCTGCGCTTCGGCGGCGATATCCGCCGCCATCTTCGCCTCGCGAATCTGGCGTTTCTTTTCCTCGACCGCCATCTCGGAATTCAGCTCGCTTTCCTTGATGCGCTGTTCCTGGGCGACGGCGGCGTTGCGACGCGCGTACACGGCCTCGTCGGCCATCCGCAGCAGCGCCTCGCGCGCCTCGGCCTCGAGCGCCTTTCCCGTGTCGGGCGTCGGCTTGATCGAAGTGATCGACAGCCCCAGGATTTCCACGCCAAGCATCGCCACCTGCGGCGATTCCTTCAATCCGCCGAGCACCTGGCTTACGATCGATTCATACGCCACTAGCACTTCCCGCAGTTTCAGGCTGTGTGTAATGGCGCTGGTGAGCACCTGCGTGAGGTTCACCAGCCGTTCACCCAGCTTGCGCGGGTCTTCCGAAACATAGCGCCCATTGGGAGACACGCTGAAATCCAGCAGTTTCGAAAGCTGCTTTGCATCCACCACGCGATACGTCAACTGCCCCTGAATGGTCACATCCTGAAAATCGGCGCTGATCTCATTGAATACAAACGGCACGTCCACGCTCGACAACGGCACCTGCACCAGCACCGTCCGGGGCGCGAAATAGTAAAAAGACAAACCCGGCCCCTCGCGCACCGGCTTGCCGTTCACAAACTGAATTACGTAAATTGTCGGCCCAGCTTTCAAATATCCGATGCCAAACATGAATCTCCTTCGTGGAGGCGCCCGTAACAAAGCAGCATTCTACAACCGCCAAACAAAGAACGCGAAGGCATTGTCGGACCATGTAGAACCATGGCTCTCGCACCTTGGGTAATGGCAAGATCCTTGATCGATATCATCGCGAATCTTGTTTTGAAATAAGATTTCCTGAGACGAAGAATCGAGGCGAGTTTCCCGTATCACGGGCGTCTCGTCCGTGTCCTCCTGAAATGAAAACACGGGCGAGACGCCCGTGATACGGGAAATTCGCCCGCGCCGCTGTTGGCGCGTATTTTGGTTGCGGCCAGTGGCCGCGCTGAGGAGTACCTAAGGATAACGATTGCCCATCTCGGACATGTTCACGTAGCGTGCCGCAGGACGGCTTGGAGGCCGAAATAAAATACCTCGCGAGGTTCCTGTCCACGCAGGCAGCATCTGGCGCAAAGCGCCCGGCGTCTCAATGCGAAATTCCCGCAACCGATCCATTGGCAACGTACGGTGGAAACACCCTCATCCGATTCCTTCTTGCGAGCCCGCATTGCCGTTATCTCTTCGACTTCCCGCTCGGCTTGTACCTTGGCTCGCAAAATCCGCGGCTGATAACTCCCGTCGGAGTTTTGCCGGCACCACATCTTCCAAAAGGTGTTGTCGACCTGCTGTAGTGCAGGTGGCGGCGCTGGGATCCTGGGAATGTTTGCTCTTATGTGCTGTACGAATTCCGAAGGCAGCATCACGCAATGGTCGCGCACGTAATGTCCCAGATCCTCCGGCCATACCCAAAAGCCGTCGGTGAGCTCGCGGTTTCCCATCTCATGTTTGCATACGAATCGGCACCAGGATGTTCCGCGATAAATTTCGTAGACATCCGCGTCACGAAGATAATCAGCAACGGCGTCGCGCGGAAAATCAGCCGGCTGATGCACGAACTCCTGCGGCGGAAAGTAATCCGTATCTTGCAACGACCTGATCCAATATCCGATTAGCTGCAACTGGATGGTCCCTCCGGCAAATTATCGTATTCGTCCATGCCTTCCCACCCGGCGCCGTTTACAATATCCCAAGCCAGACATTCAAGTTCCTCCCTCGTCCAAGGTTCGTCGTCGTAGTCTTGTTGTTCGCCATTTTCGATCATCAGCATTTTCTCAGTTTACAGTAGAACTTCTAACAAAACTTCGAAAGTGAACGCCAAGACGCCAAGGGCACCAAGAAAAATCGCCAGGAATACAATGCATTTTTCCCTTCCTTCCGAACCTGGCGTTCCTGGCGTCTTGCCGTTCAACCCTATTTTGCGCCAAACAAAGAACGCGAAGGTATTCCGGCTTTCCCGGAACCTCTTCGCGTTCTTCGAATCTTCGCGCCTTCGCGTCAAAAATCTCGCGATCCGTGCGCGAATTTTCTATTCTTCCAGCTTCCGCAGGCTTAATCCGTGCGTGCCGAGTTGTTGCTTGATTTCGTTCAGGCTGGTCATGCCGAAGTTTTTGCAGCCGAGCAGTTCATCTTCCGTGCGCGAGGCCAACTCGCTCAGCAGGTTGATGTTCAGCCGCTGCAAAGCCTTGCGGCTGCGGACGGACAATTCCAGGTCGGCCACCGACTTCGCCAAAACCTCCGGCGAAATATTCCCGGCGGCAGGCGCAGACCGGCGGGGAGCGGTCTTCGACTCATCGGCCTGCTGGCCCAGCCGCAGGCCTTTGCTGGCCAATAGCGCCTTGATTTCGTTCAGGCTGGTTTCGCCGAAATTCTTGTAGCCAAGCAATTCCGGCTCAGTGGTGCGAAGCAGGTCGCCCAGGCTGCGCAGGTTCATCTTCTTCAGGCAGTTTCTACTGCGAACCGACAGTTCGAAATCGCTGAGCGGGATGTCCAGCACCGCATTGCGGCGATCGCCGCGACGGTCGGAATCCTCATCGTAATACATCGACCGGGCCGACTCCACGTCCTTCATGTACAGCCGGGCGCGGTTGTGCTGCGGGCTGGTGCGAAGGACGGCGTCGAGGCAGCGATGGGCCTCATCGTAATGGTTGTTGTCTTCGTACAGCACGGCCAGGTTCATCAGCGCATTGAGATGCACCGGCGGGCTGGTGGTCACGCGCTCGTAAAGCTCGATCGCCTTGGCGTCTTCGCCACGGCGGTCGTATAGCACCGCCAGCGCGAAGCAGGCGCGCTCGTGGTCGGGGTTTTCGGAAAGGGCACGCTCGTAAAACTCGGCGGCCTTTTCGTGGTTGCCTACAACCTCGGAATCGAGCCCCCGGCGGAAAAACTCTTCGGCGGCCCGCTCGTTAATCGACGCGACGGTCATTTCACTCATATGCGATCTATCCGGTATGCTGCGTCTTCGATCGGCGTCTCGCCGGTTTGTCCGTTTTTGTGCCGATTGCGGGCGCGGTCGAAGAATGCCAAGCCCCTATTTGTATTAGTGAACACCGAATCTGTCAACATTTTCGCAAACCCCATCGCCGGCCGCGGCAAAGGCAAGGCCATAGCCGCCCGGCTGGAAACCGCCTTGCGCGCAGAGGGTTACATCGTAAAAACCTCCTTCGACCGCCCCCAGGACCTGCCCGCCGGCGCAATCGACGACACCACCCGCGCCCTGATCGTCATCGGCGGCGATGGAACCATCCGCGCCGTCGCCGGGCGCGTGCTGGCGCTTCGCGGCAGCATCCCGCCCATCCTTCCCATACCGCTCGGCACCGCCAACCTCATGGTCCACCACCTCGGCTTCAAATGGACCGACCAAACCATGGAGGCCGGCGTCTGCCAGGCCATCCGCCAGCTTCGCATCCGCACCATAGATTCAGCATCGGCCAACGGGTCGATGTTTCTTCTGATGGCCGGCATCGGCTTCGACGCCCAGGTGGTGCATGAGCTCGATCGGATCCGCAAAGGGCCGATCCACATGCTCAGCTATTTAAAACCCGCCGCGATGGCTTTGCGCGATTACCACTTCCCGGCCTTGCGCGTAGCTGTTGACGGCACGGTGGTCTGGCGCTACGCCCCGGCGGTGGCATTCGTCGGCAACGTCAAAGAATACGGCGTCGGGTTTTCCGTCCTCCCTTTCGCCAACCCCGGCGACGGCTTGCTGGATGTCTGCGTGATGCCATGCCAAAACTGGTTCGAGTTGACGCAATGGTTTCTGCAGGCGGCGGCGGGGCAGCACGTCTGGTCGGACAAGATTAAGTATTTGAACGGGAAGCACATCGTGATCGAATCCAAGTCACCGGTGCCGGTGCAGTTGGACGGCGACGCCGGAGGGCATACGCCGTTGGATATACGCTTGCTTCCGCAGAGGGTGCCATTTATTGTTCCGGGTTGATTTTGACTGAAATGAATTCCACATCGCTCACCGACTCCGCACCGAGGAATGGCTCCAACCGTCCAACTCGTACTTTGGCGGCAGCAGCGCATTGACGTGATCGATCAGCGATTCGAGTTGGCGCTGGCGAACGTTGGCGACGTGAATGTGGCGCTCCTTGCCCTTGCCGATCTGAATCGTGTAGTCCATGTCGTAGCCGTCCAGGACGTTCGGATCTTCGTACGAATCCTCCAGCCGATCGAGGTTAAACGATTTCATATATGCCGAGAGGCTCGCGTGCTCGGAATGTGGCCGTCATTTATGCACGATTATTGGTGACACGGGCGTCCCGCAGCGTCCCGCCCGTGCGTGGTGCCATTAACGCCAAAAGCACAAGGCACGGCCGAGACGGCCGTGTCACGCGTGTCACGACCGTGCGAAAACGACGGCGTAATGTTCACGCCGGTGTCTCACGTACTCCGAAGACCCGGATCCTTCGCGCGAGCGATCCGGGTCTTCGGAGTGCCTCAGACACCGGCGTGTTTCCGATTCCAAGAGACATGGGCGCCGCGCGGGTCGCCCATGCCACGACATATTTTCAGCTTCCCACAACCAGCACTTCAATCGCTCCCATTTTTCTCCCGTCGATGCTGATGCTATGATCCGGAGCAATGGCCAAGCGCGATTATTACGACATTCTAGGCGTTTCGAAGAAGGCGACGGCGGATGAGATTCGCAAGGCTCACCGCAAGCTCGTTCTCAAGCATCACCCCGATCGAAACCAGGGCGATAAGAAAGCCGAGGAGAAGTTCAAGGAAATTCAAGAGGCGTACGACGTCTTGAGCGATGCGGAAAAACGCAGCCGGTACGATGAGTTCGGCCACGCCGGCGTGGGGACGGCTGGCCCGCCGGGCGCCGATCCATTTGAAGCCGCCCGCCGCGCGCGGGCCGGGGGACGGGGTGGATCGAGCCAATGGCGGCCGAGCCCCGGTGTGAGCGTCGAGGACTTCGACATCAACTCCGGCGATTTCGGCAGCATCTTCGAGCAATTCTTCGGCGGACAACAAGGCGTGCGCCCAGGCCCGGCCCGCGGCGGCCCGCGGGCGCGACGGCCCGAGCCTCAGCGCGGCGAAGATCTCGAACACCCCGTCACCCTCACTTTCGAGCAGGCCGCACGCGGCATGACGCAATCCTTGCAGGTCGATCGCGGCGGAAAAATCGAAACCATCGAGGTGAAAATTCCCGCGGGCGTGAAGGACGGCAGCCGAATCCGCATCAAGGGAAAAGGCGGAAGCTCCGGCGGCGAGCCGGGCGATATTTACATCATCACCCACGTCCAGCCTCACGCCTATTTCCGCCGCGAAGGATTGGATATTTATCTCGATGTGCCCATCAGCATCTATGAGGCCCTGCTGGGAACCAAGGTCACGGTGCCGACGCTGGACGGGCGGCTAACCGTGACCATTCCGCCAGGCACCAGCAGTGGCGCCAAGCTTCGCCTCAAGGGCCATGGCATCGAGCGCGCTGCCGAAAAGGGAGACCAGTACGCGGTCATGAAAATCATCGTGCCGAAAAAGCTCGAGGAGAGCGACAAGGCGGAAGTTGAGAAACTGGCGGAAAAGTATCCGGTGAATGCCCGGGCCGATGTAGGATGGTGAGGGCGAACGATTCAAGAACGAGGAGCGTGCATCATGCGGCGTTCTACAAGATCGTTGGAAATCCCGCGGCAAGGCGCACGCGTTTTTGTCAGCCGTGGTCGATCGGGCCGGGCGCTGGTGGCGGTATTGATTTATCTCATCGGCTTCCTGGCCCTGCTGATAGTCGTGGCGCGCGTTTATCTTGTGCCGGCCGTGAAGGCGAGCAAATCCGCGGATCCGGCGGCCCGCCGGTTGATGTCAGGACAGGCATTGTTGTTGATGACGGTCATGCTGTTGCTGCTACTCATGGGGCTGCTGATCACGTTTCGCATCGGCCGATTTTTCCGCCCGCGCACCACGCCGCGTGCCAAGCCGACGGAGTATGTGGACGCCTGGTCGGAGTCGGCCCGCCGGCTGAAAATGGGCGATGAAGACCAGGGCAATGGATGATGCGCCGGACCGTCCGCAAGGCGGAATGAGCCGCGCACGGAGGGTACTCCCGGAGTAAGCGGATCCGGCGAAACCGCTTACTCCGGGAGTACCCTCCGAAAAGTTGGCAATACTCGAAGTTTTCTATTCCATCTCCCCGCAAATCCCTTCCAGTGCCCGGGCGATCTTCTCCGGATTGGGGTTCACGATCGGCCGAAAGGTAACCGCCTTCCCTCCCTTGTCGATCCGAAACAGCCATCCGCCCGGCGTATAGCCCGACAACTCTATCCCCAACGACCCCACCGCCTCCTTCGCCGCCGGCCAGACGCCCGGCCAATCAGCCGACCCCAACGTTCCCGCCTCCGGCATCAAGAAGATACACCGCGAAAGCGGCCCCAGCGCCTTGATAATCCTCAGCCGCAGCACAAACCGGGCATCGGCCGTCGGCGCCAGGCACAATATTCGCGCCTTGTTCGCCAGCAGCAAAAACGCCTCGTCGGGCAGCGGCGAATCACTCGGCCCCCTGCCATATTCATCCAGAACCACCATCGGCAACGGCGCCAGCGCCTTGCCCAGCAGGTCTTCCAAATCCACCGCCAGCGGCCCGGTATTAACTATCGCCCCGCCGCCCGCCGGGCGAAGATACAGGCAGAAGTCCGGATGCTCCCCGGCATGCAGCCGATCCAGCATGCCCAAGGTCGAATTGGGGGGCAACACCGCCTCGGCGGGCTTGCGCCGGCGCGTCTTGCCGAGGATGTTATCCAGGAATGAATTGCCCGTTTCGTCACGCCCCATGGAGATGGAGTGTAACCGCTCGGCGCGGGAAGGTGAAATCGAGCGGGCGCATCTGAGTCCAACCCAATTTCCCCCGCCTTGATTGTTAACGCAAAACCCCTCGCACGCGGTGCATTTGCATAGCGATTGGACCGAAGGTCCACTCCCGAGCTCACCAAAGTGCGGACCAACAAGAGTGGACAACCGCCCCAACTATTACCCCCAACTATTACCGGGGGGAAACCAGCGTCCCAGCAATCCTTATCCCACCTTCCCAAACCTCTGAGTGCGCTTTGGAACGCTCCTTGCTTCTCCCGTCCCGTTCGCTTGATCGCACAAAAACGCCATCAAAACGGGCTTGCATTTGAACAGGAGCGAAAATGATCGCCGAAAACCTTACACTCGACTTATTGGAAACCCGTGCCTTTCCCACCGTTGGCGCGGCAGTGCGCTCCCGGGCCGACCGTATTATGATGCGCTGGGAACAGGCGGTTCGCCGCCTGCTTCCCGCGGCCGACGAAATGACCCTTTCACAGGTCCGCGACCACGTCCCGGCCGTCCTCGACCGCCTGGCATTGGCCCTGGAATCCGACCAACCCAACGAAACCGAAACCCTCCGCGATGCCTCACGCTTCCATGGCGAAGCCCGCTTCCACCAACACTACAATGTCCGCGAACTCATCATCGAATACCGCCTGCTGCGGCGAATTGTCGTGGAGGAAATCCACGCGGCCTGCGGCGGCGAACTCAGCGTCTCGGAAATGGTCGTCCTCGACATGGGCGTCGATACCGCCCTCCAGCAAGGCCTCCTCGCCTTCATCGAAAACCAACGCCAACGCATCCAGCAGGCCACCGAAGCCGAGTCCAAATACCTCCGCTTCCTCTCCCACGACCTCCGCAATAACCTCGGCCAGGTCACCCTCCTCCTCCAACTGCTCGGCGAACGCCTGACCAGCCTCCCCGAGTTTGCCGACGACGTCGTCGACATTCATTCCGCCCAGCGCACGATCATGGAAACCATCAACGGCATGGAGAAACTCCTGCAGGCCGAGCGCCTTCGCAAAGGCGCCATCCAACCGCGAGCCGAGGCCACCGACCTGCACTCCCTGGCCGAAGACGCCGTCCGCCAATCGCATGCCCAGGCCCAGCGCAAAGGCCTGACGCTGGAGGTGAGCGTCCCGGCTGACGCCTCGGTAGTCAGCGACCGCGAGGTCATCTCCCTGGTCCTGCAAAACCTGCTGAACAACGCCGTCAAATACAGCTCCACCGGCGTCATCCGCATCACCGCTTCCCCCTGGGCCGAGGAAGGCGCCGGCGGCTGGGCACTGTCGGTCATCGACCAGGGTCCCGGCATCGCCCGCGACCAGATGGCCCGCCTGTTCGACGCCTTCGCCCGCGGCGAAACCCACGGCCAGTCCGGCGTGGGCCTTGGCCTGACCATCGCCTCCCAAGCCGCCAAGCTGCTCGGCGGCCGCCTGAACGTCACATCAGAAGTATGCCAGGGCTCGACCTTCAGCCTCCTGCTGCCAGTGAGCCGCCCGCTAACCGAACCGCGCCAGCCGGTGATGGACGGCCATCCCGCCAGCCTCGACGGCCACGGGTCATAGCCCGCCGGGGAGTTCTTCTCGGGGTCGAATCGGGTCGCGTTCGATGGCCCGCCCGTGACCCGCCGCGCCCCATTGCGCAACACTTTTCGGTATTAAGTGTTGCGCAACACCCGGTCTTGCTGAAACTATATCCCTTTACTTATATGCAGAAATTTTTCGCGGCTAAGTCACGCCATTCCCGATGCGTATCAAACGGACAGAAAAATCCTTCCGGATTCTTTTTCGCCATGGTCGAATGTCAATTCGTTTTCGGGAAATCTTAAGCCTTTTTGGCCCGCCTTGGGGGCTCGTCGCCAAACAGATGAACATGGACCTGAGGGCTCCTCTTTGACATTCCTCGTTCTCATTGCATGGCCGCGGCCTATTTCCGCGCAGCGGCCATTGCCGCTATCAAATCATTTCCCGCTGCCGAGAGGATATCGTTGTGATGCGCGCCGGGAATGATCTTCACCGTCGCCGTGCCCTTGAATTCCTCGCCCAGCGTCTGGCTCATGGTCACGGGAATGACTTCGTCGGCGTCGCCGTGGAAGATCCAGGCGTGGCCGTGATTTCGGCGCAGCTCTGCCAGGCCCTGGCGGTTGTCGTATTTGTTCTGGAGCTGGAAATTGGCGCGAATGCCGAGAATGGCCTGGGCCATCTCAAGGGTACTGGTGAACGGCGCGCAGAGCACCGCCGCGCGAATGTGAAATTCCTGGACGGCAAGCAGGGCCGCGGCACAACCCAGCGAGTGCCCGAAAACGCAAAGGCGCTGCGGCTGTTTTTCCGGATCGATGCCGGTGAGTTTCCCGGCGGCGAGGATGGATTGCTTGAGATTTTCGCGAAGGGTTGCGGGGCTGGGCGAGCCGGCACATTCGCCGTATCCCGGGTAATCCACCATGAGAAACGCATCGGCATGAAAAGGCAGCGCCCTGCAGAACGGTTCAAGTTCCAGCGCCAGCGTCGCATTTCCGCCGCACACGACCCACAGTTTTTCGGCCCTGGCGTTCTTGGCCGGAACGATGAGCCAGGCCGATTGCGCGCCCTGCGAGGTTTTATAGTCGATGCGTTTGCCGCCATGGCGGATGAAATCGTCGACCACGCCTGCCTCATAGGCGCGCGGGGCGTAGAGGATGCGATTTTCCACCGCCGCGAGAATGGCGCGCTGCTGCTCGGCGTCGGATTTCTCGTCTGCCGGGGCGCTGGGGCACAAGAGCAGGGCGATGATGGCGACGAAAAGGAATATCGCGAGGGGGTGGTGTTTCATGGTCGGTGTATCCGAAAGGGCATAGGCGGACGTCGGGTCCGCTTGTTATCCCATTCTTCCCGCACTACACCTCGGTCACGACTGTCACGACTGTCACG
>DASRRM010000185.1:0-17681 GCA_035695715.1 Tepidisphaeraceae bacterium | reverse complement strand
CCGCCGGAGGCCGTGGGAATGTTGTTTTGGATGACGCCGGAGAAAACGGAGGTGCCGCCCAGTGCGCCGACGGTGAGCGTCTCGGCCTGATACGAGGAGGCGACGGTTCCGCTGCCGTTGAGCGTGTTTACCGAGACATTGGAAGTGCGGAGGTCGAAAAATGCGCCGCTCTCAACCTGAAGGTTTTGGGAGCCGGTGGTGAAGCTGCTGCTTTGGTCGGCCAGAATTCCCTGTTGCACGTCGATAAGACCCGTGAAACCGGAGATGTTGGTTCCGGTAAAGAGATCGACGATGCCCGAGGCTCCGGTTTTGATGATGGTGCCGGAACCGGTAATCGTGGAACTCTCGGGCAACGCGGCCTGGGTAAAATAGTTCATGCCGGCGTTGGTGAAGAGCGTCAGGGTTGCGCCGGAATTGATGACGACGTTGCCAATTTTGGTCGGACCGGGACTGGACTGATCAGTGGATGTTTTGGTCAGGTCATAGAGGAGCGTGCCGCCGTTAATGGTGGTGCCGCCGGAATAGGTGTTAATGCCCGAGAGTGTTTGCGTTCCAGTGCCGGTCTTGACGAGGCTGACGGCGCTGGCGAGGAACGTGCTGTTGTTACCTCCCGAGGCGTTTCCTTCAATGACGCCGGAGAAGGTTCCCCCCGTGGCATTGTTCACGCCGATCGTCAGCGTGCTATTGCCGGTCGAGGCGAAATTGGAGAATGAGCTTCCGACCGTTCCCGATCCGTTCAACGTCCCGATGGCGATGCCATTCCCGCGTAAATCGAGCACTGCGCCAGTGGAGATATTCACGCTCATTCCCGTGGTGCTGCTTCCCCAGGTCGATGTTCCATACCCGTTGCTGAAGATGCCCGCTTGAATGTTGATCTGACCGGAGAATCCCTTGATCACGTTCCCGGGAAATTCGGTCCACCCGGCGCCGGTTTTGTTGATCGTGCCGGTTCCAGTCAAGGCGCCGATGCCGGACGATGAGCCGATGGTGTTGGTATCCACGGTGGTGTCAGCGGTATCGAATTGCAAAGTGGCATTATTTGCAATCGAACTGACGAAACCGTTGCCGGTGCCGGTGCCGGTGGATGTCGTGCTGAGCAGGAGCGTTCCTGCGCTGATGGTAGTGGTGGAGTAGGTCTCCGCCCCGGCGAGTGTGACAGTACCGAGACCGGATTTTATCAGGCTCGCGCCGCTTCCAAAGAAACTTGTCGTGGCGTTCAGTGAGTCGGTCGCAAGCGGGGTGTTGAGAGTCAGGCTCTGGCCGCTGCTGATTCCGAAGTTGACGGCACTGATCGTATTGCCGGTGCCGTTGGCGGTGATGGTTCGGCTGAGATTGACGAAAAATGCGCCGAAGGTTCCAACCGACACGCTGCTGGTCATCGTGCCGCCGTTGAGATTGATGATTGTCGGATACAATGTGTGGGCGGTGGCGGTCGTCACGGCGAGGGTGCCATTGATATTGAGGGTTCCGGCCTGGGTTCCGCCGTCGATCTCGTTGTTATTCGAGCCGCTGAGATTGAGCGTCGCACCGGAAGCAATCGTGAGAACCGCAGTGTCTGCAAGACTGCCGGTGCCGGAAACCGTCACCGCGCCCTGGTTGATGGTGGTGCTGCCGGTAAAGGTGTTCGCCCCGGAAACGGTGAGCGTCCCGCCCCCGTTCTTGGTCAGCGACCCGCCGGCACTGGTCAGAGCGGTGGCCCAGGTGACAGGCTGCCCGTTGGTATCGACGTTGTATTGCTGGTTGGCGGCGGTGCTGAAGCGGCCGGAGTAGTCGTTTTGATTGTTGGCGGAATACTGGAGAATGCCGCCGTTCAGGACAATCGAACCCGGATTAGCCGCAGCGGATGTCCCAAGCGGGCCGGAACTACCCGCCGTTTCAGCGATCGCGAGATTCACGATCCCACCGTTGAGAATCGTCGGGCCGGTATAGGTGCTGGCGGCGCTGAGAAAAAGCGTTCCTGCGCCATTGATGACGACGCCGCTTGCCGTGTTATCGAGGATTGGCGCGCTGAGCGTGACGCCCGCGGAAATCTGGTTGTTGAGAATGAGCGATCCACCGGCGGTCGCGGTCATCAAGCCTCCACCGGCGGTGGCGGTCACAGTATATGGGTTGGGGCCGTTGAAAACGATCGCCCCGCTCGACACCGTCAGCACGTTCGTGCCCAAAGTAAGGGTGGGAGCGGCAGTTGCGTTGGTGGTGTCGATGGTCACGGAATTGGCCGCGACGGGGCCGGACAACGCCAGTACCAGGCTTCCATTAGTCGAGGTGGATGTCGTGCTGTAGCCGGCGTTGACGAAGTAATTGCTCGTGGCCGATCCGGTCGCAACTGGAAGTCCGGAGGATCCATTGTCGACAAGGCGAACTACCTGTCCGCCGACGACGGTTGCCAATCCCGTTCCCCCGCTGTCAGTCACGGTGTATCCGCCCCCGATGATTCCCGCGGTCAGCGTAGGACTCCAGTTCACCGCATTGTCGCCGATGATTGTGCCAAGGGTGGTTCCGGCGGAATAATTGAAGTCGACCGAGGCATTGGCGCCGGTGGGAATCGTGGGGCTGGTAATGGTGAGCGTCGTGCTGTTGGAAAACAGCGGATTCAGAACGATTGAACTGGCCGTGACGGCGGTCAGCGCGAGACTGGCAACGGTCTGATTGGAATTTGAGCCGGATTGGCCTTGAACTGAAATGGTCCCGCCGCCGAGCGTCAGGGGCGTCAGGCTATTCAGCACGCCGGCGGAATTGGTGGAAAGGTCGAGCAGGAGCGTGCCGCGATTGACGGTGGTTGCGCCCGCATAGGTATTCAAGCCACTCAGCGTAAGGGTGCCATTTCCGATTTTTGTCAACCCGACGATGCCGGTGGTCTTATCGTGGTTGGGCAGCGTATTTTCAATAATTCCGGTGAAGGCCGAACTTCCTCCCTGGGCGCCGACGCTGAGTGTCACACTCTGCTGATAAGAAGTACCCACGGTTCCCGCGCCGGCAAGTTGATTGACGATCACGCTGCCGGTGCGAACGTCGAAGAAAGCGCCGGAACTGATGTTGAGCGCCATGGCGCCGATGCTCGAGCCCCAGTCGCTTCCGTTGCTGGCCAGAGTGCCCGCCTGCACATTGATGGTCCCGGTGAAATTCTTGATGCTGGTGTTGTTCCAGAAATCGATATATCCCGCGCCGGTTTTGTTGAATGTTCCCGAGCCGCTCAAGACGGTGCCCGTGGTCAGCAGGCCAGTGCCGTTGTCGATTGTGGCGTTTGTGTTGTAGAGTTCCAGGGTTCCGCCGGAGCCGACGACCATATTCCCGGAACTGAAATTCGCCGCCGTCCTGAACGTGGAATCCAACTTTAACGTGCCGGCGTTGACGGTCAAATTGGAAACGGAGTTGATTCCGGTCAGCGTCAAAACGCTGGAGGCGCCATCCTTCACCACAGTCCCGGCGCCACTAATGACGCCACTCAAGGTTTGCGTGGCGCTGGAGCTATATTCCAGCGAACTGCCCGAGCCGATGGCAATATTGCCGGCGTAAGCGCCGGAATTCAGGGAGCCGGAGCCGGCGATCTGCAGAGTGCCGCTGCTGGTGCCGAGCGTTGTCGGGCCGGTGTAGGTTTCAGTTCCGGTGAGCGTCAGGACGCTGCTGCTGGTGTCCTTCAAAAACGTTCCGCCGCCGCTGATAGCGCCGGACAATGTCTGCGCGGCGCTGGAACTGTATTGGAAGGTGCTGCCGGTGCCGACAGCGATATTCCCGGCATAGTTGCCGGCTCCCAGCGATCCTGCTCCGCCGATTTTCAATGTGCCGCCACTGGCGTTGAGTGTCGTCGGCCCGGAATAGGTACTGGTGCCGCTGATAACCCACGTCCCGGCCCCGGTCTTGGTGATGCCAAGCGTCGCCCCGGCGGCGCCATCGCTGATAATGCCGCTGATGGTATTGGCGTTGGTATTGGATCCGCCAAGGTTTAATATCGTGAGCCCCGCCGCCGCCTTCACCGCACCGCCGATGTTCAGCGTGCCCGCCCCGGCCACAGCGCCATTGGCCGAATTGTTGACGAAGTTATAGCTTCCACCCGTTCCTTCCAGAACCAAGGGGGCGTTGATCGTTTCAATCGCGTTGGTGCTGGTGAGCGTACTGAGAATCTGAATCGTCCCGCCGTTGGTGAGCAGCAGGGAATTGCCAGCCGTCGTGCCGATGAAGTAATTGTCTGACGCGGTGTCAAAGGTGATTCCCCCGATGTTCTGGGTGGTGGAATCGATGACGATCGGCGTGCCGACCAGGCCCCAGGTATTGGCGATGGGCGCGTTGAAGATCGCGATATCGGTGTTGGTGAGAAGCGTGGTCGAGCCGGGCGCGGCCCCGCCGACCCAGTTGCTCGGGTTCGACCAGTTTCCATTGCCGCCAACGGAGCCGCCCGACCAGGTCTGGTCGCCGCGCGAAACGCGCGGGCCAACTGCCAGCAGCGCCGTTCCCGCCGCAACGGCGATCGCAAACCTGCACCGATTCCGCGTCAAACTCTTGGAAAAACCCATATATCAGCCCTCCACACCGAGATCGAAACCCAGGTCAGGCAGCCTATTCACCCGACTGGCGAGCCTGTCGCCGTAAGCATCCACATCCAATAGATTCATTTCGCAGTGAATGTTGTCGCAGTTGTAAAGAAGCAGACGCGAAAGCCGGCCTTGGCCGGCACGCGCGCCGCCGTCAGATCGCCCGGGGCCGCCCCGCGCGCCAGAAAACCCGCCAGAGCGGCGACCGAAGCCCCTGCGAGATTTCTATGCGCGGTATGCATCATTTGTCTCCAAATATTTCTCGATCTGCCGCACGCTACAAGCCCCGCGCACGATCCCGCATTATCGCGCGCACGATATCCCTTCTTTCCAGCCGACCAAACCCTGTTTTCAGTTCAAAAACGAGGGGCGCGCACGATTGCGCACGAAAGCGCACGATTTTTTTCGACCGTGCGCAGCAAATATTTGATAAGTCACATGTTTTGATCATCGGTTGACGCAAATATCGCGGCAGCAACGAATTAGCCGGGAATCGCGGTTTGCATCGCTTATTTGCTTTCCATCCTGGTTGGGACTCTTCGACGGTCGCACTTCTTCCGCCTTACCTGAAATCCAGACTGTCAGACCCATTGCCGCCTTCGAGCGGCTGTGCAACTCAACGCCGACGGTTGATTCGCCGTTGGGCAAAACAGCGGCACGATTCATTGCCAAGTCAGAAATCTTCCTGCGTAAACCATCCGCCAGGTAAGCTTGCTTCCCCTTGCAGACAATCAACTGCCCCGCGTCCATTTTCTTATCCGATTTCAGTCGGCTTCCGTCGGGGAGGGTGATGGTGATTCCGTCGGTCGAATCCGCCAGCTGCAGAGAAAACTGCAAAGGTTGAGAACCGAATGAATTTACGAGGTGAAACTCGACTGCATCGCCGTTTGGCTTTCCGGCGATTTGCAACTCGTTGATCGGGTGCAGAATGAACGATTGTTTGCCATCGGCTTCAAGGTGAAATTTAAAGTTGGGGTCGCGCAGTTTTTCTTTTTGCGCCTTGGTGAACGCACCCGCTGCCCGCGCATCCTGCCAGACGTGAAATGCCTTGAAAATCGCCTCTTTTTCGCCGGTCTTGTCGATCGCATCCTGACTCACCGACAGGGCATACGTGGCGTCCCAGCCGACGGCTTTGGCCTGGAGATTCTCCGCGTCGTAGAGGGACCAATCGCTGTGCCAACCCTGAACGCCGAACGTTGCCGGGTAATAGCTGTTGCTGAATCCGTTGCCGATGTCCTTCCCTTCGGTGCCGCGGCGTCCGGTGCCGGGGTTGAACATGTTGTTCCCGCCGCCGACGTTGCAGGCGTTGAGGTATTCCCACGAGCCGGCAAAAATGTTGGAGCTGGTGACGCGCGGGGTCTTGCCGCCGGTGAGCCTGGCGTAGGTTTCGAACAGCCGGCGGCAGAAAATCCGCGTGCCGTAGTATCCCTGGTTTTGGTAGATGGTGCTTTCGAAGCCGTCGAAGTTGATGGCGTCCATGCCATTGCGGTACATCAGGTCGGCGTAATAGTCGGCACATTCGGGAAGCAATTTTATGTCAGGGACGAAGCCGTTGTAGCAATTCTGCTGGAGCTTCACGAGTTCGTCGCCGGCCTTATGCGCCAGCGCCTTGGACGCGTGGCCGCGCTTGACGCCCTTGAGCGTCCACGGCGCGCTTTCGCTGATTCCCTCGTATCGCAGCATCTCGCCGCCGATCTGCAGATAATTCGAGTTGTCTCCCTCGGGCCAGGTTCCCTTTTCCGCCAGGAACGACGGATCGGTTACGACGATCTCCGTGTCGGTGGCGGAGATGTCCCTGGCCAACTTTGTCCGGCAGACGGTCTGCAAATGTTCGCTGGGGATCGGCGTCACATCGTGCGAAATTCCGCCTTGAAGAAAGACGCAGAGCGTATGCAAGCCGCCATTGCTCAGCCCCTGTTTGTGGGCTTCTTCGGTGAATTCCTTGAAGGGCATCGGCGGACGGTTTGCAAACCCCACATTCCCCGCCGACCAGTTATTTCCCCGGCACATATAAAACTCGCCGGTTTCGCGCGAGATATCCTTCACACCCAGCGCCTCGGCATATTCGATGCACTTGTCGTACGGCCCGCTCCAATTCAGCGTCACGCCGAAGGTCGAGGGATCGCGGATCCATTTGCCGTTGATCGTGATGTGCGGCAGCCCCTCGCCCAACTGAATTTTTTCAATCGTCGCCAGGCCCTGGTCATCCGGACAGGCATAAAGCGCGACGCCGGAGTTGATGAAGTCAACGCCCTCCACCGGATCGCTGACCTGGTGGCGGAGCCTGGAGCGTTCAAAGCCGGGCAGCAGGGAGTAAAAGTACGTGTAAGACTTTCGGCGGTCGCGGGCGTGGTAAGCGACAGTCGATCCGAACTCCGGCTCCAGTTTCGCGCCGGTGCCGAATACCTGTTGAAAATATTCCTCGGGATGAGAATAAAACGCCGTGTCGCTCACCCCGTCTCCGCCGACGCTAAACCACTGCCCTTCCTTGTACTTCGCCGGCACGGGGTATTTCGCCGGGTCGGGTGAATGAATGTAGTACCCCATCTGATAGCAGTCGCTATCAACCACCGGCCCGGCGATGGTATTGTCATCCAGTCCATACAACCCGATGGCCCAGTCGTCATCGCGCACCACGCCGATCAGGTCGCCGATCTTCCCGCGGATCGTTGTGTGAACCGGTCCCCAGACGATGTTGTCGACATTGCCGCGGCGAGTGAGGGAAACCAGTTGGAAGCGGAAGTAGTCTTCTTTGGCTGCCACCTTGACGACGGCGGTTGCGCCGTTCGGATATTTCAGCTCGACGGTTTGTTCCTGGTCATGGAAAATCGCCGACGCCGGCAGCACAAGGTGGTCATTTGGTTGCTTGTCCTCGTGCAGGCTTAGCAGGGGAGACGGATGGCTCGCGGGGCTGTATTCCTTACCCGAATCCCGCGAGGTGATCGAAGTAATGAATCCCTTTTTATCGATCCGCATGCTGGCGTATCGGGTCTGGAACGCGTGAAGCGAATTTTGCGCTGGCGGTTCAATGCCTCGGTCGCCTGCCGCCGCATGCGCAGCCAGGCTCAATGCCACGATCGAGAGGTACGAAATGATCCTGTACATTGGTCCAATCCCGCAAAAAAATGTACGGTTCGCGCATCGCATCGGCGGCACCGACGGCAGACTCACCGCCACTTTCACAAATTAGTGCCGGGGCAATTAAAAACACGTGCGATAGCAATAGGAATGTACCATGGTGCAATCAACATTTTGCGCAAAAAACTGTACGATTTGCGCAAATCTCAGACAGTGGCGAAGCCTTCACCCCAAAGGCGAAAATCGTAATGATTATGGGCTCGGGAGCGTGAATTGTCGCACGCGTCGGCCTGATTCACCCTCAATTAAGAACGATTCGGTTAATAATAATTGCGATATCCCCGAGGCGAATTGACATGATGCGTAACAAATGTACGATTTGCGCAAAATCGAGCGCGGCGGCGGCCCCTCTTTTGGCCGATAAGCCCTCTATCCCTGCTGCGCGGGATTGATCATGCCTGATTCTCATCGAACCATCGCCGTTTACGGAAACATCTCCCAGGAAACCCTTCAGCGGACGATGACCGGCCTTTTGCGCTACTGCGAAGAGATCGGCGGACTGGTGGTTCGCGATTTCCGGCTGGAGAAATACATTGAGGAACTCGACACCAAACCGCCGCCCTGGCGCGATCGCGCCGATGGCGTCATCATCAACATGGGAATTGCGGACGTACCCGCCAAGGTGATGGCAGACTGGGTCTTAAGCGGCGGCGTGCCTGCCGTCAGCGTTGCCCACGACTGGTTCGACCCGCGCATTCCCGCGGCGTTCGTCGATGCGGACTCGGTTGTCGAACTGGCGATCGACCATTTGATCGAATGCGAATGTCAATCGTTCCTCTATGTGGGTTATGAAAAGTCGACCGGATCGGGCCAGCGCGGAAAACACTTCCGCCAAGGCCTGACCCGGCGGCGGCGGCGCGGCGTCTCCTATGCCATGGAAGCCTTGCTGCTGGGATCCTACGAAGCAGAGGAACTCGCCCGCGCCGATGAAGGGCTGACCCGCCATTTGCGGACGATGCAAAAGCCGCTGGGAATCCTGGCGCTGAACGACCACTATGCCCGGGCCGTGTGCCAGTTGTGCGCGCACCTGGGCTTGTTGATGCCTGATGAGGTGAAGGTGGTCGGCGTTGACGATTTGTCGATCGCCCGCACCAGCCGCCCGACGTTGACCACAGTTCGCACGCCGCGCGATCAGGTCGGGTATACGGCGATGCGGATGCTGCATCGGCTGATGGATGGAAAGCCGCCGGCGGCGCCGGCCGTGCCAGTGCCGGCGACGGAACTGATAATTCGCGAATCGTCCTCGGGCCCGCCGGTTGCGCCCGGGGACATGAACAGCGTCATGGAGTACATCGACCGCCACGCCTGCGACGGGGCCGGCGTGGACGAGCTTGTGCAAATGGTCGGAGTCTCGCGGCGGGCGTTTGAGATATGGTTCCGCGCGAAGGTGGGTTGTTCGCCGGGACGACACATCCAGCGCGTGAGATTG
Organism: Tepidisphaeraceae bacterium; assembly: GCA_035695715.1. Taxonomy (GTDB): domain Bacteria; phylum Planctomycetota; class Phycisphaerae; order Tepidisphaerales; family Tepidisphaeraceae; genus RYN-428. The sequence goes on along the minus strand of DASRRM010000185.1, from coordinate 8,585 downwards.
GAACGGGCCAGGGAATTACTCAGCCGCACGGAAATATCAATGGCGCGGATTGCGTCGATGGTGGGTTTTGAGGAACCAACGACGTTCAGCCGGTTTTTCAGAAAGTGCCAGGGCATGTCGCCGCGTAGTTTCCGCGAGCAAAATGCTCACCGATAATGTGGATGGCGCATGGAGCTGGAAAACATGGCGAAGGCATCGCCGTGCCTCTTCTTCAACGATTCAGCACTCACGGCGTGGTGGGACCTGCATCCGACATTATCAAGACCCGCCTTGCACCGTTTGCACGGGCAGTTTGGCGGCTTCCCAGCCGGCGATCCCGCCGGCAATTTCGCTTACCAGGGGAAAGCCGTTGGTTTGCAATAGGCTGGCGGCGATTGCTGAGCGGTAGCCTCCGGCGCAGTAAACCAGAAGCGGGCGATCCTTGGGAAGATTCCCCAGGTGTTCCAGCAGATGATTGAGCGGAATGCTCTGGCTCCCGGCGATATGTTTCTGGCCGCGCTCGCGCGGCGTGCGAATGTCGATCAGCAGCGGCGGGACGGGCCATGCTAAATAGTCCGCCGCAAATGGCGCGCTCAGTCGCTCCGTTTCCCGGGTCAAGTCAGGGCGGGATTTGAGGCTGTGCAAGCCGTCCTTGAGATATCCCGCGACATGATCGAACCCGATTCGTCCCAGTCGCACCGCCGCCTCGTTTTCCTGGCCGGGTGTCGCGATGAGCACGATCGGATGCTCGTGATTGAGCACCGTTCCGGCCCAGGTGGCATATTGGCCGCCAAGGCCAATGCTGATGCTCCCGGCCAGATGGGCGGCGGCGAATTCGGCGGGGTCGCGCGTGTCGAGAACCTGTGCGCCTTGCGATTGCAATTCCAGCACGCGCTCCAGCGGCAGCGGAACCAATTCCTGCTGCAACGCCTGATCCAGCGTTGGCCGCTCCTGGCTGTTAAGCACGGCATCGTAATTAAAATACGCCGGTGCGTCGGGCTGATCGGCCGTCACCACCGAAATGAAAGCTTCGCGGGTCATGGGTTGAAGCGCGTAATTCAAACTTCGTTGCTCGCCGATCGTCGAGACGGTTTGCTTGCTCAGCGCTTTGCCGCATAGCGAGCCAGCGCCATGTGCCGGATAGACCCGGCATGGGTCCGGCAGCGCCAGGAGCTTGGCATGCAGGGAATCGAACAGCATGCTGCCCAGTTGCTCAGCCGACCAACCGAGCGCCGCCCGCAGATCGGGCCTGCCCACATCGCCGATGAACAGGGTATCTCCGGTCAGCACCGCATGCGGCTGCGTTTCGTCGGCATTGAGATCGTAAATGACAATGGAGATGGACTCGGGGGTGTGACCGGGGGTTTCCAGAATCTTCAGGCGGATCCGGCCGAACTCCAGAACGTCGCCATCATGAAAAGGGATGAATGCATATTCGGCCTTTGCCGCCGCTCCCAGACAAATCCTGGCGCCCACGCGATTGCGCAGCTCGAGGTGTCCCGCCACGAAATCCGCATGCAGGTGCGTGAGGAACACATGGGTGATCTTCAGGTTATTCTGGTCGGCGAAGGTAACGTATTGGTCGATGTCGCGCTGCGGATCAACCACCACTGCCGTGCCGGTCTGCTCATCACCGATGACATAGGAGGCGTGCGCCAGGCACGCCAGGTAGAACTGCTTGAGGACCATCGCGCAACAGCCTTTCTTGCGGCACATCGCCGCTTATCGGGATCAATCGGGTGAGCTTTCAATTGGGGCGTTCCACGCGTCGCGTTTCCACCCGGCATATCCGAATTTCACGCCAAGCCCGGACATCGCCATGCGAAACGGAGCGAGCAGCAGATCGCTGATGGGAACCGCAGGCCGCATGCCATTGGGGCGGAAAACCATGCACGTGACATCGTCGCGGCTGGCGTATTGCGGGTCGTGGGCGGCAATGTCCGACAGCAGACGAGGAATCAATTCCGATGGATTCACGCTTTTAATGCTCTGGGCAACTCGCAACAACCCGGCGGTGCCGAGGAATTCGCCGTCGGCGCCTTTCGACTCTGCCAGCGCATCGGTGTAGCAAAGGATAATGTCGCCCACTTTCAGGGGCGCTTCGAATTGCTGGTAAGACGAATCATCCTCGATCCCCAAGGGAAGACCGCCGGCATCGGTCGCGGCCTGCGGTTCCAGCAGCGTCCATCGCCGGCGCTTCACCTGATACCAGAGCGGCGGGGGGTGGCCGGCGTTGGAAACGACCAGCCGATTTTTCTGCGAGTCGAACGTCATCACCACAGCGGTGGCGAAAACGCCGCATGTCGAAGCGGCTGTGAACTCGCGATTGAGAGAGTGGACAACATTCAGTTGGTTGCTGTGGTTAATGAACCTGCGGACGAGCCGGCGAAGCTCAACGCCGGTTTCGGCAACGCCCGCGCCATGGCCGGAAATGTCGGCCACGACCAGGCGCACCACCTTCCCGCCACAACACGTGGACAGGTAATGCACATCGCCGCCGGCCTCATGGTTCTGGCACGGTTGGCTGTACACCCACGCATCCAGGCCCGGCATGATCACGCCGCTGTCGACAGAGCGATTGCCGCCCCAGACCTCCATGCATTGCATGTGTTTGATGGCATCCATCTGCTGACCGCTCGTTACAAAGCCTTTTTTTGCACGTCGCCGCGGCAGGACTCGGTCTTTTGCCGGCCCAATTAGGTTGCGAATTACGCCTTGTGGAATCCATCTTAAGCGAGCGGGGGCGTGAAGAAAAACAATTGCCGGGAAAAACTTGCGATACACCTGAACTGATGCTCTATCGACCAGCCCCGGCAAGGTCCATGGAAAGCGGCATTCCCGCCTGCCCCGACCCGATTACGATGGCATCGTATTTATCCATAAACGCTCCAACTGCTGCGGCAGTTTTCGATGCCTCATCGAACGCGCGCGAGCGTGACGGAATACCAGCCGCGTTCATCCGTCCACGTCTCTTCGACTTCAAAACCTGTCTGTGCCAGAAGTGCGCCGATGCGCTCGGGAGTGAACTTGTAGCTGTTTTCGGTATGAATGCGCTCGCCGGCTGCAAAGCGAACCTCGACGTCTGCCGCGGCGATGGATACACGCTGGTCGCAGGTGCTTTCGAGATGCATTTCCATGCGCAAATGCGCGGGGTTCCAAACAACACGATGGCCGAAATTCGCGGGATCGAAATCGGCGTCAAGCTCGCGATTAAGGCGATGCAGCAGGTTCAGGTTGAATTCAGCCGTGACGCCGCCGCTATCGTCGTAGGCTGCCACCAGCGTCGGCTCATCTTTCACCATGTCAACGCCGAGCAGCAGCGCATCGCCGCTTTGCAACTCGCCCCTGAGGTTGCGAAGAATCTTGCGCGCCTCCTGGGGCGTGAAATTTCCGATGCTCGAGCCAATGTATAACCCCAGCGTTGTTCCATCGAATGATTCGAGTTGCGGCGGATCGGTTACGTAATTCGCCACAACCGGCGACACAGTTACTTCGGGCACCTGCGTTGCGATGGTCTCGCAGGCTATGTCAAGCGCATCGCACGATACATCCACCGGCGCGTACAGCACATGGTTGCGCAGTCTCGCGGCGGCTTCCAGGAGAATAGTCGTTTTACGGGCGGTGCCCGCTCCCAGCTCGACCAGGCGCAGGGCTTGTTCCTCGACAGGACAAGCAGCGGCAATGATGGCATCACAATAGCCTGCCAGAATGTTGCGTTCGGTGCGGGTTGGGTAGTACTCCGGAGTTTCTGTGATTTGCTCGAAAATGCATGATCCGCGCGCATCGTAGAACATCCAGGGCGAAAGTGATTTGGGCGTCCCGCGTAAGCCGCGTTGAACTTCGCTGATCAGCATCTGGCGCGTGTCAAACGATGAACGGCGCTCCAGGTCGAGTGCAACAGGGTACGTGGTCATGTAAACTGATCCTTTCTAAATTGCCAAGCGTAAGCCGGTGAATTGCCACCGGATTTCGGGGTGAAAGAAGTTTCGATAGGTCGCGCGGATATGCTTTGGCGGCGTTACGCAGGAACCGCCGCGCAATACCATCTGGCCGGACATAAACTTGCCGTTGTATTCGCCAAGCGCGCCCTGGAGCGGCTTGTAGCCCGGATACCCGGTATAGGGGCTGGCGGTCCATTCCCAACAATCGCCGAAGAGTTGCACGATTCCCGTCCCGCGTGCTTTTGCCGGATGCAGCCTTCCGGTATCGAGCAGGTTTCCATTCAAAGACGGCGATTGGCTGGCGACGAATTCCCACTCGGCTTCAGTGGGAAGCCGGCAACCCTTCCAGCGCGCGTAGGCATCGGCCTCGAAGAAGCTGATATGGCATACCGGCACAGCGAGCAGCGCCGACAGTCCACTCCAACCACTCAGCGTAAACACCCTCCAGCCGGTCGCGTCGGCGTCATCGCGTTGCCAGTAAAGCGGCGCTTGCCAACCCGTGGCCTTGACGGTGTCCCAGCCGGCCGAAAGCCAGAATTCCGGGCGCGTGTATGCGCCAGCCGAAATGAATTCCAGATATTCGCCGCAGGTGATTTCGCGATTGGCGATTTGGAACGGTTCGAGGAAGACCTTGTGCCTGGGGGTTTCGTTATCAAAGCAGAATTCGAGGGGATTTTCGGTTTCGAGCGGGCAGCCGCTCTCGATCAGCCCACCCTTGAAGGAGTGCCACTGAAGCTCTGGGATTGGAAGTTTATTTCCTTCCGGGAGAGGCGAAGGCGAGTATGATGGATGGAGCGGATTTGTGAAAAACGCATGCTTGATGTCGGTCAGGCCAAGTTCCTGATGTTGCTGTTCGTGGTTCAAGCCGAGAATGATTCGCCGAGTTGCTTCATCATCGATGGGGCGCGAGAGAAATCGCTCCATCTCGCTGTCAACGTGCGAGCGGAAGGCCGTGATCTCATCGAGTGAAGGGCGGGAAAAGGAAGCACGCAGTTTCTTTTCGGGAATCACTTCGCCGAGCGAGTTGTAGTAGCTGTTAAACAGCCAGCGAAAATCTACGCAAAGGATTTCGTAGTCCGGCATGAAAAGCCGCAGCACGAAGGCCTCGAAGAACCACGTCGTGTGTGCCTGATGCCATTTAACCGGGCTGGCTTCGGGGCACGACTGGATCATCTGATCTTCGGCCGAAAGAGGCGCGGCAATGGAGGCGGTGAGCGATCGCACGGCTTGGAATTTTGAAATGAGACTCGATATTCCCACGTCCAGTGTTTGCGATGTCATGAGAACTCCTTTGCTACGGTTGCTCGGAAGGTTAGGCGCTGCGATGGGAGAAGACCATTGGACTTAGGTATCGGAAGTGCAGATCAATACGATCCGTTTCAATGATCTTGCGCGAGTCGGCGCTTCGATTCTTCGTAGGGTCCGCACCGCGGACCGTCTTTTCCCGCTCAAACGAGATGGTCCGCGGTGCGGACCCTACGCGAATCGTGCAGCGCAATTTAATGCCAGTGGCATAATCTTGCGGTTACGTCAAGTAGACAAACTCCCATGAGGATTCGCTGATGTTTCGGATCGATTCAGTTTCCAAATCATATGCCGATGAACCCGCGCTCGACGGCGTCAGCCTCACAATTGCGCCGGGTGAAACTACCGTGCTGATTGGCCCAAGCGGCAGCGGTAAATCGACGCTGTTTGGATTGCTCACCGGCTTGCTGAAACCGGACGCGGGAATCGTCTATTTCTGCGAGCGGGATATCAGCCGCGGATCGCTTCGCGAACTGAGGCAACGCATCGGCTACGTGATCCAGGACGGCGGCCTCTTTCCGCACCTGACCGGGCGCGCCAATGTGTCATTGATGGCAACGTGCCTCAGATGGCCCAAAAGCAACATTGAATCGCGAATCGATGAGTTGCTTGAGTTAACGCGATTATCGGCGCAAGTGCTTGACCGTTATCCCGCTGAAATGTCCGGTGGTCAGCGGCAGCGTGTAGCCTTGGTGCGCGCTCTCATGCTTGAAGCGGATGTGTTGTTGCTTGATGAGCCGCTGGGCGCTTTAGACCCAATCGTTCGCGCGGAACTTCAGCAGGAATTAGCAAAGATCTTCCGCCGGCTTCGCAAGACCGTCGTCTTGATCACGCACGATCTGGGCGAGGCGGCGTTCTTTGCCGATCGAATTGTGCTTCTGCGACATGGCCGGGTTGTCCAAACCGGCTCGATCGATGATTTACTGGGCAGCCCGGCCGACGATTTTGTTCGTCAGTTCGTGCATGCACAACAAATGACCGGGGTGCGATCGTGACCATTTTCCGAGCCTTGTGCGTTTTTTGTGCCGCGATCGTGATGGCAGGCTCGGCTCTTGCGGTCGAACCCGTGCGGGTGGGATCAAAGGCGTTTACCGAAAGCGTTATCCTCGGCGAGCTTGCCACCCAGCTTTGCAATAACGCGGGCGTAACCACCATCCATCGCAGTCAGCTTGGCGGCACGCGGATACTGTGGGATGCACTGCTGGCCGGTCAGATCGACATCTATCCGGAATACACCGGCACGATCATCCAGGAGCTGATTCCCGGAACGCCCCAAAACACGCCGGCCATCAAGGCCGCGCTGCAACAGCGCGGCATCGGCATGACCCGGCCGCTCGGGTTTAATGACACCTATGCGTTGGGTGTTCCAGAGGCCCTGGCCCGGCAATTGAATCTTCACTCAATCAGCGATTTACGCGGACAGCCGCGGCTGCGCTTCGGCTTCAGCAACGAGTTTCTCAATCGCAAGGACGGCTGGCCGGTTGTGCAGACCATTTATGCGCTGCCGCAAACAAATGTGACAGGACTCGATCACGATCTGGCCTATCGCGCGGTTTCGTCAGGATCGATCGATGTGATCGATTTGTACTCAACTGACGCCGAGATTGATTTCTATCACCTGCGCGTGCTCGATGACGACCGTCATGTGTTTCCCGCGTACGAAGCGGTCTATCTCTACAGGCTGGACCTTCGCGATCGCGCGCCAGCGGTTATCAAGGCAATCGCCCGGCTCGAAGGCGCTATCGACGCGCCTCACATGATTGAAATGAATGCTTCGAGCAAGCTGCAGAAGGTGCCGGAAGCGAAAGTGGCATCACAATTTCTTGCGGAGCAACTCCACGTAAAAACCACCCCGCAGGTTGACGGCATGACAGCCCAGCTTCTCTTGCGCACGCGCGAGCATCTGCTACTCGTCGGCATCTCTCTGGCCGGGTCGATCATCCTGGCGATTCCGCTTGGCGTTTTTGCTTTCCTTTGGCCCCGGGTCGGGCAGATTATTCTTGCCGTGGTTGCGGTCATTTATACGATCCCATCGCTGGCGCTGCTGGTGTTCATGATTCCGCTCCTGGGCATTGGCACGCTGCCGGCCATCATTGCGTTATTCCTGTACGGGCTATTGCCGATCGTGCGGAACACCCACGCCGGCCTGTCTGGAATCGCGCCGAGCCTCCGTGAAAGTGCGATTGTGCTGGGGCTTTCCCCCAGCGCGCGGTTGCTGAAAATCGAACTCCCATTGGCGTCGCCGTCGATTCTCGCAGGAATCAAGACCACGGCGGTGATCAACGTCGGCATGGCGACGATCGGCGCATTGATCGGCGCTGGAGGCTATGGGCAACCGATCCTGACCGGAATTCGGCTGGCTGATAACCGGCTTATCCTGCTCGGGGCGATACCTGCCGCAGTTCTCGCTCTGGTGGTTCAAGGCGGCTTTGGCCTGCTGGAGAAGTGGGTCGTCCCGCGCGGGCTGCGCATCAAATCGCGAGGTTGATGCTCGTTACCCGCCGATGCGGCAATATCAAGGTGTGATCGACACCTTCGTCCAATCGATTTTCTTTCACGCCTGTTATAAATTATGGAACAGCCGAGGCGCAACGTTCATCACCGAGCCGTTAGAGAAGTACGGTGAATGGCGCTGTTATATCCGGGACCCCGACGGCCATCTGATCGAGGTCGGTCAGAGTACCGACGTTGTCTACGGCTGAGGCTCGGAGGAGAACTCGAAATGAAACACGATCACCGCGGAATTAATCCGGCCTCTAAACCCATTGGCAACGGATGCGTGGAATGCCTGGCATCGCCGAACGGTTGGTGGTTTCATCTCCGCAGGTGCGCCGAGTGCGGGCATATCGGATGCTGCGACAGTTCTCCGGGTCAGCATGCCTCAAAGCACGCCGCGGAAACCGGCCATCGCATCATCACAAGCTTTGAGCCGGGCGAGGATTGGTTCTACGATTATGACAAGCAGGAGATGATCGAAGGCGTAAGATTGCTTCCGCCTCACGCGCATCCGGAGAGCCAGCCCGTGCCGGGACCGCACGGGCGGGTGCCGGCCGATTGGGAATCGCTGTTGAACGACTAAGAGCGTTTTTCAGGTCGATCGAGCGGGCAATCGTCATCCTGAGGTACTCCGAAGGATCTTGCTCGCCTTTGCGCACCGGGTAGATCCTTCGGAGTACCTGGGGATGACGTTCGCGCGAACGCGGCACCAACTTGAGAAATGCTCTAAGTAAGTACGACTAAGTTTTTCCGAATGCTGAAGACACGCGCGCCTATAAATCCTCTGGTTCGGGCATGACGCCCGGCCGGAGGATCCGGCATGCGACATTTGGAAGTCCGACTCAAGCCATGGGAATCACGACG
>DASRRM010000184.1:0-6784 GCA_035695715.1 Tepidisphaeraceae bacterium | reverse complement strand
CCCAGGGCCGGCTCGAGGCGTTGCTGAATTTCCAGACCATGGTGAGTGATCTGACGGCGTTGCCGTTGGCCAATGCATCATTGCTGGATGAAGCCACCGCGGCGGCCGAGGCGATGACCATGTGCTCGCACGTCGCCGGTGCGGAAAACTCCGGCGATGCGAAAAAAGTAGCGTTTTTTGTTTCGGAGGATTGCCATCCGCAGACGATCAATGTTGTCGGCACGCGGGCGAAGTCGCAGGGAATCGAGCTGGTCGTCGGCGACGTGAAAAGTGCCGACCTGGCCTCCGGCAAATACTTCGGCGTGCTGGTGCAATATCCGACCACCGACGGCGCGATTGTCGATTACTGCGACATCGTCGAAAAGGCGCACGCAAATGGCGCATTAATCGTCTATGCAACCGATCTATTGGCCCTCACGCTCATTAAGCCGCCCGGCGAATTTGGCGCGGACATTGCCGTCGGCTCGGCCCAGCGATTCGGCGTTCCCCTGGGCTTCGGCGGCCCACATGCCGCTTTCATGGCGACCAAAACCGAGCACGCCCGCAAAATGCCGGGCCGAATCGTCGGCGTTTCCAAAGATGCCCAGGGAAATCCCGCCTATCGCCTGGCGATCCAAACCCGCGAGCAGCACATCAAGCGCGAAAAAGCGACGAGCAACATCTGCACGGCCCAGGTGCTGCTGGCGATTATTTCGGGGATGTATGCGGTGTATCATGGGCCGCGGGGGTTGAAGAAGATCGCGGAGCGTGTGCAATTGCTTACCCGGATTTTGGCGGCCGGCCTTACTAAGTTGGGGCACCCTGTCGCCAACACGGCCTTCTTTGACACGCTTCTAGTTCACGCCTATGCCGATGCCGTGGGCGTGATCGAAGCCGCTACGAAGCGAGGAATGAATCTTCGCAGAACCGGCGATGGTCGTTGCGCATTCATTATCTCGCTGGACGAGACCTCGACCCTCCAAGACGTTAAGGAGATTTTGGCGTCAGTGGTCGACGCTTATCCAGATCTCGGCCCGGCGCCGAGCATTGAGTCGCTTGCGACCACCATAAGCCAACCGCCGTCCAATGACTTCGCCCGCACAACCGCCTTCCTCACCCACCCCGTCTTCAACCGCTACCACAGCGAAACCGAAATGCTGCGCTACATGCGCACCCTCGAATCGCGCGATCTTTCCCTTACTCATTCCATGATCCCCCTCGGCTCATGCACGATGAAGCTCAACGGCACCAGCGAAATGTTCCCCGTCACCTGGGCGCACTTCGGCAAGCTCCATCCCTTTGCCCCGCTCGACCAGACCAAAGGCTACCAGAAGCTCTTCAAAGACCTGGAAAAATGGCTGGCCAATATCACCGGCTTTGCCGCCGTTTCGTTGCAGCCTAATGCCGGTTCGCAAGGGGAATATGCCGGGCTGCTGGCCATTCGCGGCTACCACGAATCGCGCGGCGATGTCCACCGCAATGTCTGCCTGATTCCCGTCTCCGCGCATGGAACCAATCCCTCCAGTGCCGTGGTGGCGGGCATGAAAGTGGTGGCGGTTTTGTGCGATGACAATGGAAGCATCCTGATTTCAGATTTGAAATTAAAAGCCGAGGAGCACAAAAACGATCTGGCCGCCTTGATGATCACCTATCCCTCGACGCATGGCGTGTTCGAGGAAGACGTGCGCGAAATCTGCAAGATCGTCCACAGCCATGGCGGGCAGGTTTACATGGACGGCGCCAACATGAACGCCCAGGTCGGCCTCACCAGCCCCGGCTTCATCGGCGCGGATGTCTGCCATCTCAACCTGCATAAAACCTTCTGCATCCCCCACGGCGGCGGCGGGCCGGGAATGGGCCCAATCGGCGTCGCCAAACACTTGGTGAAATTCCTGCCGGGACATCCGCTGGGCGAGGATGCCGTCGGGTCCGCTTCAGCGGACGCGATATCCCTGCACGCGCCGACCGCGTCGGCCAAGGCGGACCCTGCGACAGGCACGTCCCCCGTCGGTCCCGTCTCCGCCGCCCCGTATGGCAGCCCAAGCATCCTCGTCATCCCATGGGTCTACATCGCCCTGATGGGCGGCCCTGGATTGAAACGCGCGACGGAAGTGGCGATTCTCAACGCCAACTACATGGCTAAACGGCTGGAGCCGCACTTCCCGATTTTGTTTAAGGGGAAAAATGGGCGCGTCGCCCATGAATTCGTCATGGACGTCCGCCCGTTCGATCACTCGGCCGGCGTGCGGCCCGAGGACATCGCCAAGCGCCTGATGGACTACGGCTTTCACGCCCCAACCATGAGCTGGCCCGTGCCCGGCACACTGATGATCGAGCCGACCGAAAGCGAATCGAAGGCCGAGTTGGATCGTTTCTGCGATGCGTTGATCGCGATCCGCGAGGAGATTCGCGCGATCGAGGAAGGCCGGGCGGATCGGGCTGATAACGTGTTAAAAAATGCCCCGCACACGGCGGCGGCGTTGGTGTCGGACATGTGGAACCACAAATACACCCGCGAGCAGGCAGCTTATCCCGCGGCGTGGCTTAAGGCCCAGAAATTCTGGCCGGCGGTGGGGCGGATTGATAACCCGTATGGGGATCGCAATCTGGTCTGCACCTGCCCGCCGATGGATGCGTATCAGACTTGATGCGTCGGCGGCCGGATTTAATGCGCGACGCGACTTGACCCTGGACTTCGGCGGGTTGGGTCGCGGCGTCTTCTATTCGGCGTTAATGGGTAACCGGGTAATCCAGCACTTGAAAGTCGCGCGAGCGAAGGCGCATCATCACCTCGTTGAGTGTCAGGCGATGGCCGAAGGCGTTATCGATTTCACCGGGCAGGGGAGGCGTTGCACGGCGCGCCAGCCGTTCTTTCCAGTCGCGGGCTTCATCGTCGGGTAACTCCGCCACCCAATAAGTAAAATTCCCCTGATCTTCCGCAAGGCGCAATACCAGGACTTTTGGATCAGCGGCAGCAATCATGTGATCACCTCGAGACAAGCCATTCCCAACTTACGTAAGTGGAAAAAACGAAACGCTCTTTGGAATGGCAAAGCGTAGTCGGCTGATCCTGTGGATTTCGCTAAGATATTATTAATGAATCGCTAAGGAATGGCCCGCCGGCGCGGAATGCGGCCCGCCGGGTTTGTCGTAAGACATTTACGCATTTCATTTTAAATCAACTGTTCGCGGCAGAAACAAGGGGCGGACACAGAACCTGGCCTGGTGTTGAATGGCGGACGAATTGCATCATTTGCGTCAGCGGGCGGGAATAATTCAGAGCGCAGGTGTAATGGCAACCCGACATGCGATAGTGATGCCCTTTGCGAATCCCTGCGGCGGCCACCAACGCCCGGGTGCATTCCACCGGCACGACCTGATCGCGGCGGGCGGAATAAAGCCAGGTTCGCGCCGGATTCAGGCGGTGAACCAGCCGCAGCGGTTCAGTCCGCCGCAGCGCTTTTTCCAGGGCATGGTCTGATCTCAGGCCTGCATCGCCAAGGTGCTGCCGCAGGAGGGCGGCATCGGCCTTGCCACGGGTCATGACGCGGAAAACGTCGCCGCCGGATAACGCCAGCATCACCGGATTGAACGCATGATCGAAAGATGCGGAAACCGATGCGATGAATCCGCCAAAGCTGGTTCCTTGAATCGCCACCGGCCCAACGACGCCGGGCAGCGCGAGAATCACATCGCGCGCCCGCCGGGCGTCGGCCATGGCCTGGCGAACGCCGGGCAGGAAGTCGGCATAGTCATATTCATCCCCGCCACCGCGCTGCTGCGAGTGCGGCATGTGCAATACGAACCCATGCATGCCCGCCTTGCTGAACGAGCGCGCCACGAATGACGCGATGACGTTGTTGGCCTGTAGAATATCCAGTGCCAACACGGCTTTTCCGCGGCAGAGGCTGCCGGCGGAGTCGCGCGCGGGATACCAGTCGAGCGTGCCCCGATCGACGGCGGCATTGCCACTGGGAAGCGGCGAGGGAAATTCGATGCTGACGGCGGATTTGCCGATTCCCAGCCGGCAAAGGGCGTGGAATTCCTGAGGCCTCCAGAAGAAGTCGCGCAACATCGCCCGCGCATCAGCGCGGTCATCAGCCGTTTCTCGCGGCGAATCATGAACGAGGATACACTGGTTGTCGGAAACCGGCGGGCCTCCTGGCGTTCCCCCGATTCGGAAATCAAATAGAAAATCTCTCACCCGCCGAAGCATGCCCGGAGTATAGGGGACGATGGAATTGAGTCCAAGGGAGATTCATGCGACAAACGGTTTGGCGGGACGTGCGGTAGAGTGGCATGGCTGAGCATGCGAGGGTTGTCAGGAGAAATCATGGGCGTTGGCATCAAGGGGTTCATTTTATTGACTGTGGTTGGCGTCGCTGCGTGGCTGGCGCTGGCTGCTTTGCCAGATAGTGCGCGGGCTGAGGGCAAAGCGCCAGCGGCGGCTGCGACGCGGCTCTGGACAAACGTCACAGCCAACGTCGGCGGCGACAAATGGGGTTATGCCGGGGTATGCCTGCTGACTGCTGTGCCGGATTCGGACGAGGTGATTGCCGGGGTCAGCGAAGCGGGGCTGTGGCAGACGTCCGATGGCGGCAAAACGTGGAAAAAGCTCGGTGAAAAAGACGCCGTGCAAATTCAAAACCGCCCCTATCAAATTCTCTTCGATCCCAAAGACGCCAAAACATTCTGGGTCAGCGGCAGCTACAAGGCGCCCGGCGTTTTTAAAACAGTCGACGCGGGACAAACGTTTGTGTCGCTGGGAAACGCAAATGTCGACGGCATCGCGATCGATTTCATCGATCCCCAGCGCAAGACCATCGTCGTAGGCCATCATGAGCAGGACCGTGCCGTCGATAAATCAACCGATGGCGGCAAGACCTGGTCGAAGATCGGCGACAAGCTCCCCGAGCAGACCAATTTCACCAGCGACTGCCTGGTCTTTGACGCGAAAACGTTCGTGGTAAACACAGCGGGGTGGAAACAGGAGAATGGCAAGCAGTTGCCATTTGGGATTTACCGCACTGAGGATGCCGGTGCTACATGGAAGAAGGTTTCCGACGCCGGCCCCAGCGGCCCGCCATGCGTGGCATCGGATGGGACCATTTATTGGCAGACGCTGTGGAACACTGGTTTGATCAAGAGCGCCAATAAAGGCGCAACGTGGGAGAAATTGGACGGCCCAATCAAGGCTAACCCGATCGAAATTGCCGGCGGCAAGCTGATCGCCCCGGTTGAAAAGCAGCTCTACATTTCCGCCGACGCCGGCAAAATCTGGCAAAAGCTCGGCCCGGAATTGCCCTTCAAGCCCAACGGAATTATCTGCACCGCCAAAAGTCACGTCATCTACGCATGGCGATCGTCCGAGACGAAGGAAGACAACGTCATTTCGCGATGGGAAATGCCGTGAACGTATGGCTCTTTTCGGTTTGTTGAGGCCGCATTTCCATGAATGCGCTTCTCGGAATCTGACGCGAAGGCGCGAAGAGAACGAAGGTCACGAAGAGATTCTAATGCTGGGAATTGCTTCGATTCCTTCGTCCCTTTCGCGCCTTCGCGTCAAGTCGTGGCCATTCCGGCTGAACCACCTTCCGGATTTCGGGTGCGGATAAATGCGTGGAGGGTGCAGACGCGTCACCGGAAACGTTTGATCACCCGCCAGCCACGCGAATGGCCTCGGCCAAATCGACCTTTCCTTCATATAAGCTTCGCCCGACGATCACGCCCCACACGGGAATGTGCCTCAGTTCGCGGATGTGATCGATATGCCCGACCCCGCCGCTGGCGATGACTGGCACTTTCCCGGCAAGAGCCAGTTCGCGCGTATGTTGCACATTGGGACCTTGCAGCATTCCGTCTTTTGCGACGTCGGTGTAGAGCAGCGCCGCCACCGGCCAATCGCTGACTTCCGCCGCCACGTCAGTGGCCCGGCGGGCGGACGTTTCCGTCCAGCCGCGCGTGGCGATCAAGCCTTCCTTGGCGTCCACCGCCAGCACCAGTTTTTGCGCGAACGCTGGTTCGTGCGCCAAGGCCGTGAACCAGGGCCAATCTTCCATCGCCTTGGTGCCGACCACGACGCGATTGGCCCCGGCGTCGAGCAATGCCCGCACGTCGTCGGTCGTGCGAATTCCGCCGCCGACTTCCACTCTCAAGCCGGTGGCGGCAATCACCCGGCCGATCAACTCCGTCTGCATCGGCCGGCCTTCCTTTGCGCCGTCGAGGTCGACTACGTGCATCCACTTCGCCCCGGCCGCGGCGAACCCGCGCGCCACTTCCAGCGGATCGACGTCATAATTCACCTGCCGGCCATAATCGCCTTGTTTCAGCCGCACAACCCTGCCGCCGCGAAGATCGATGCTCGGAACGATGGTCAAAGACATGACGGCCAACGTATCAGCAAGTCGCGCCGAGGCAAGCCGTGGCGGGGGGTGGGTGGAATGGGGTATAATTCGATCCGCTAATGAACGTTGCACCGATCCAACCCGGTAAGCTCCCACCCCCGTTCTCCTTCCGCGAACGCCTGAGGGAAATCTCCATGTTTTTCGACAAGACCGACAAGGTTCATCAGGCGATGCGGCGGGTTTGTGAGCGGCTGAACCAGGCCGGAATACAGCCCGACAGGACAAGGCGTTTGAGGAGCAGTTCAGGCCGGATAACCCGCCGTCAGCCGGCGAATGATTGGCGTGGAAATGCATACGGGGAATTGTTACGATTGGAGTATCGGTTTAAGGCAGGAAAACATGGCCTCAAAACTTTCCACTTCCACTGATCTGCTTGATGACGCTGAGTTGACTCGGCTTGA
>DASRRM010000183.1:0-8910 GCA_035695715.1 Tepidisphaeraceae bacterium | reverse complement strand
AATCCGAATCAAATCCGAATGACGAATGACCAAATGTCTGGCCCGGAGCCCGCCAAAGATGTTGTTAACAAAACAACAAGTTGAAGGATTGTAGTACAGATAATATCGACGCGATCAGGTTTTATCTGTGTTCATCTGTGTGAATCTGTGGCGATATCGCATATGTTTTGGCTGCGGCTTCGCCGCGCCGAGGAGTACCTCGGGATGACGGTTTCCTGCGTCGAAACCGCTAAATTGCGCCGGGTCATTTAGTCATCGCGCGGCGGGCGGGGGCCGCGATCCTGGCGGGGGGCTGGGCCGCGGCTGGGGCCTCGGTCTCCGCGGTCGCCGCCGCGATCTGGGCGCGGTCCGCGATCGCCGCCGCCACGGTCATCGCGGCGGGGTCCGCGGTCGCCACGGTCGCCACCCCGGTCGCCGCGGGGCGGGCCGCGGAAATCGCCGCGATCTTCATGGCCGCGGTCTTCGCGACCACCGCCGCCGCCGGACGGCGCGCCGACCGGCTCGGGGTCGGTTTCGCCCAATTCCTGCATGGCGGCCTTGCGCGACAGCTTGATGCGGCCCTGGTCGTCGATCAGGATCACTTTCACCTTCACCGCATCGCCAACCGCCACCACATCGTTCACGTTCTGCACGTAGTTGTTCGACAACTCGCTGACATGGCACAGGCCATCGGTCTCCGGGGCGATTTCGACAAAGGCGCCGAAATCCTTGATGCTGACCACCGTGCCGTTGTAAATCTTCCCGACCTTCACCTCGGCCATCATCGCCTCGACGATATCGCGGCACTTCTCGGCGGCGGCGGCATCCACCGAGGAGATGTAGACTGTGCCGTCGTCTTCGATGTCGATGTTGGCGCCGGTCTTTTCCTGGATCGCCTTGATGTTCTTTCCGCCCGGGCCGATCAGCTTGCCGATCTTTTCCGGGTTGATCTTGACCGTCAGCAGGCGCGGGGCCCACTTGCTGATTTCCTTGCGCGGGCCGGGAAGCACGGCGGCCATTTTTTCGAGAATAATGAGCCGAGCCTCTTTGGCGCGGTGCAATGTTTCGCGAATGGTGTCGTAGTGCAGGCCCTCGATCTTGATGTCGAGCTGAATGGCGGTGATTCCGTCGCGGGTGCCGACGACTTTGAAATCCATGTCGCCGAAGTGGTCTTCTTCGCCGAGAATATCGGTGAGAAGCGCTTTCTTATTCCCTTCCTGAACCAGGCCGACGGAGATGCCGGCGACCGGCTTGGAAATGGGCACGCCGGCGTCCATCAGCGCCAGGCATCCGCCGCAGGCGGTGGCCATGGAGCTCGAGCCGTTGGATTCCAGGATGTCGCTGATGATCCGAACGGTATAGGGGAATTGCTCGATCGCCGGGAGGACGGCAATCAGCGAGCGCTCGGCCAATGCGCCGTGGCCGATCTCGCGACGGCCCGGGCCGCGAATCGGGCGGACTTCACCCACGCTGTAGCTGGGGAAGTTGTAATGGAGCATGAATTTCTGGCCGTACTCGGCAATCAGGCCGTCCACCATTTGCTCGTCGGAGCTGGTGCCGAGCGTGATGGTGCACATCGCCTGCGTTTCGCCGCGGCTGAAAACCGATGATCCATGCACGCGCGGCAGAACGCCAACGGAGCAGGTGATCGGGCGAATGTCCTTGAACCCGCGGCCGTCGGGGCGAACGCCGGTGAGAATTGCCTCGCGGGTTGCGGTTTCCTCCACTTCGCTGAAGACGCCGCGAATCTGCTTTTGCTTGTCCTTGGTCGCCAGGATGGTTTGATAGCTGGCGTTGGGATCGGTGATCGGCGGGGCCATCTCGGCAATCAGGTCGGTCAGGATTTGCTTGACGGCATCGGAACGATCCTGCTTGCCGGGCCGGCCTTTGACTTCGCGGATTTTATCGGTGACGCGGGCGCGGATGGCGTCGACAAAGCCGGCATCGGGGTGCTTGATGTCGCCCACTTTTTCACGGCCGGCTTTCTTCACCAGCTCTTCGATCGCGCCGACGATCTCGATGATCGCCTTGTGGCCGAATTCGATGGCGTCGGCCACATCGTCTTCCCCTACTTCGCGGCCGCCGAGCTCGATCATGTTGACGGCATTCTTGGTGCCCGCGACAACCAGGTCGAAATCGCTGTATTCAAGCTGTTCGACGGTGGGGTTAAGAACCAGCTTCCCTTCAACGCGGCCAACGCGAACGTGCGCCGTCGGAAGGGTAAAGGGAATATCGCTGATGGCCAGCGCGCTGCTGGCGGCGAGGCCGGCGAGAATGTCGGGGTCGTTTTCGCCGTCAAAGGCCAGGGCGTTGAGGTGAATCTGCACCTCGTCCATGAAGCCCTTAGGGAACAGGGGACGCAGCGGGCGGTCGATCAGGCGGGCGGTGAGAACTTCCTTGGTGGTGGGCCGGCCTTCGCGCTTCATGAACCCGCCGGGGAATTTTCCGGCGGCGGCGCGGCGCTCGCGGTAGTCGACCTGGAGTGGGAAAAAGTCGATCCCCTCGCGCGGGGAGGCGCGAACCACGGCCCCGAAAACAACCGTATCGCCGAACTGCACCGTCACGGCCCCGTCAGCCAGTTTCGCCAGTGTGCCGGTCTCGATGGCAAGCGTCCGTCCGCCTATTTGGCGCTCAACTCGGATGGATTGCATGAAATAATATCCTGTGCGGCCTCCAGGAATGTTGGATCAATCAGCCGGGGATCAGAAGGTGAGGGAGGAGTAAAAAGGAAATTGCCCCAGTGGCATGGGCTTCCAGCCCATGCATTTGACATTCGGTGACCTTAGCTCGTTCTTCCGATTGGGATCGCGGCCGGTCGTCATCCTGAGGTACTCCGAAGGATCTGGCTCGCCTTCGCGTACGGGCTAGATCCTTCGGAGTACCTCAGGATGACGGTGACACGCGCTACCAACGTGAAAAATTTATAAGAATCAAATGCATGGGCTGGAAGCCCATGCCACTGAGGCAGTTTCCTTTTTACTCTTTCCTTCCTTCGTGCCATCCGGGGCTTTTGGTGGGATCGCGTCTGCCGAAGCCGGAGGCCTAATGGACCAGGGCGGGTACGCGTCCTTAAAACACAACAGTGCCGGGCCAACCGGCCCGGCACTGGAATTACTTTTCTTATTTTCGCAGACCAAGGCGACTGATCACCTGCTGGTAGCGGGTTCGATCCTCGCGCGTCAGGTACTTCAATAACTGATTTCGGCGGCTGACCATTTTCAGCAGCCCGCGGCGCGAGGAGTGGTCTTTCTTATGCGCATCGAAATGCGCCCGAAGCTCGTTGATCCGGTGCGTAAGAAGCGCAATCTGCACTTCCGGCGAACCGGTGTCCTTGTCGTGAACCTTGAATTCCTTGACGATCTGGGCCTTGGCCTCTACGGAAATCGACATCTCAAAACTCTCCAGTCACCAGGCCCCCAGCCCAACGCATTGAGCCAAAGACCGGTCATTACACGACCCGTGCCACACGCGCGG
The DNA here is from genome assembly GCA_035695715.1 of Tepidisphaeraceae bacterium. GTDB lineage: Bacteria > Planctomycetota > Phycisphaerae > Tepidisphaerales > Tepidisphaeraceae > RYN-428. The sequence goes on along the minus strand of DASRRM010000183.1, from coordinate 5,457 downwards.
CAGACGGGGAGGAACAAGGTAAGGCAACGGCAGAGGGAATTCAAGGCAGGATAGCGGGAAATTGTTGGAGGGGTTTGACCACGGATTTCACGGATCTACACGGATGGGAAAGAATTCAGGCTGGTTTCTTATCCGTGTACATCCGTGAAATCCGTGGTCAAACTCTTTGGCGCGCGAAACACAAACGCGCCGGCATCACGCCGGACGTGGGTACAGCAGTATGCAACGAATGTGGTGCCATTTCGGTTACGCCTGCGGCATGGCATACTTTGATTTGCTTCGAGGGCATTCGAGGAAGAGGTGGCGCGATGACGGGTAATGACGATAGCGGGGAAGAACGCATTGCGGCACTGGAACGGCGGATTGCCGCGCTCGAGGCGCGGGTGGGGATTTCAGAATCGGCCAGGACGGTTGTCGAGAAATCGGATATCGCGGCAGGACACGCGCCGGCCGCGGTTCATCTGCCGCCGCCGCTTCCAACTCCCAGGCGTGTGTTGCCCGTGAATGCGCCGGGAACGGAAGATTCTCTTCAATTTCCGCAGTCGCAGCCGCCTCCGGTTCCGTTGCCGGCGTCGGCGGCATTTTCCCGAACCATGACGCAGGGCAAGCGATTGCCCTATGCATCACAGCCGCCGGTTCAGGCGGTTGCGCAGGGGCATTTCGAGCGGACGGTTGGCTTGAAATGGGCCGGGTGGGCGGGGGCGCTGGTATTGGTGATTGGGGCGGCATTAGGAGTGAAATTTGTCTACGACCAGCGGTGGCTTGCGCACGTGCCGCCTTGGTTTTGGCTCGGTTGCATCTTTGCCGGCGGTTTCGCGTTAATCGCGGCGGGCGAGTGGGTCTACCGGCGGGTGAATGTCATCTCCGCCGCCAGCGTTTTTGGGGCCGGCGTGGCGACATTGTTTCTTGGAGGCTATGCGGGATTCCAATATTACGGCCTTTACGGACATTCGGTGGCGCTGGTGCTGATGACCGCCGCCGCCGTGGTTGGCGCGCTGGTCGCCATGCGCGGGAACCTGGTTTCGATCGCGGTGCTCAGCGCAATTGGCGGTACGATCGCACCGCTATTGGCGCGCAGCGGGAAATCGCCGCTTGCGGAGCTATTGGTTTACCTGTTGGCGTTGCAAGCCGTGGCGATGTTCCTGGCATTTTGGGGACGAGGGCGAAAATGGTGGACGCTGCGCGGGGTGTCGTTGGCCGGCAATGCGCTCTGGATCGCAATTTGCATTTTGCGCCCTGGCGATAACCGGTATCTGATTCTTGGCTTCAGCGTCATTTCGGCTTTGTTGTATCACGCGGAGTTGCTTATTTCCGTAAGCGTGCGGCGCGGGCCGGGAGAGGTTACCGCAAGAGGAACCGAAGGCAGCGCATTTTGCATTTCCGTCATCGCCGCCTTAACTGCCATCGTGCTTTGGGCTACCCGGGCACTCTGGCCGTATGAGCAGGCGGCCCTGGTGCTTCTCATCGCCGCGGCATGCACGACAATTGGCTGGCTTTTAGCAAAGGCCGCCCGTCGGCGGGCTGCTGAATCGCCTGAAACGCCGCAGGCGCATGGGCTATCGACGCTTTCAATCGCCTATCGCCTCTGTGCCGCCGGACTGCTTGCGGCGGCGGTGCCGACGGCGCTTCGCGGCATCAGCATCGAAATCGGCTGGGCCATTCAGGCGATCGCCTTTGCTTTCTTCGCACGCATCACCGGCACGCGAATCGCCCGCTACGCAAGCATCGCGGTTTGGGAGCTGGCCATCGCGCATCTTGCCCTTAACGCCGTCGGCCTGCTGACCTTTTTTGGCGATGCGCCCAAAATCTGGCTGACGCTCTTCGGTACGCCGATCAGCTCCCATGCCATCATGGCCTGGAGCCTGGCAATCGTCGGCCAACTGATCGCCGCTTTGCTGGTGATCGATCGGCCGCGGCTGGGAACATCTGCCGCGGCGCGCAACGGCGATGCGATGTTTCTCAGCATGGCGGCGAGTTTGGTTTGGGTCATCGCATCACTTTTGGCGCTGCCGTCGCTGGGCGCGACGGGTTTTGTGCTCGTATGGGTGGGGGTATTGGCGGTGTTTGCCAATGCTTTGCCCCGCCTGAAACCCTCACTTCAAGCGGCCATTCTCCTGCTATTTGCCGCCGGCCATTGGGCTGTCGTTGACAGTGTTTATGACCGGTTTGCCACGGATTGGATCTGGACGAATTACCATCCGGTTCTGAACGCGCAGACGGGCCTGGGCTTGTTGCTCGCGTTTTCCATGATTGCACTGCATCGGCGAATCGCGTTCTTACGGGTATCCGACAGGCCGTCGGGCGCCACGGATTCCGCCTCTGCCGCGTGGCTTGCCGCGCTGGTCATGCTCATCCTGACGGCAACTTTCGAGATCGACCGAACCATCGATTGGATGGCCTCATCGGGCACGTTCCCCTGGCCGCTCTGGCAGGCAAAGAGCCTCTGCCTGACGATGGCATGGATCATTCCCATTGTCGCCGGCTTTGTGTATCTCAGCGCTCGATCTCCCAATGTCGGGCCAACGGCTCAATGGCCGCGTTGGCTTCCTTTATTGATCGAACTGCTGGCGATTAAATATCTCGCGATCGACACGTTGGCGTTTCGAATGCTGAATTCGCCTGCGCCGGTTCCACCGCTGGCCAATCTTGAGGCGGGAACTGGCGCGATTGTGCTGGGGGCGCTGATTGTGCTGCATGCCCGCAAATTGCCCGCGGCATTTTCCGCGCAGAACGGCACGCTGCGCTCCACCTGCCACCTCCTTATAGCGTTGGTAGTGTTGTGGATGGGAAGCCTGGAGATCGATCGCTATTTTTCCGCCAGTGCAACGAGGACGTCCGAGCATGTTGCTCTTTCGATCTATTGGGCAGCCCTGGCAGTCGGGTCGGTCATCATCGGCTTTGGCCTGCATTCCAAAACCCTGCGCTACTTCAGCCTGTTACTGCTGGCGACGACACTATTGAAGGTGGTGCTGATCGACATGAGCGAGGTGAACACCGGCTATCGCATTCTCTCCTTCATCGGCTTAGGCCTGTTGCTGCTCGCCACATCGGTCCTGTACGGAAAGCTTAGCCCACCGTCAGTGGCGGGTGACCAATGACTGGTCAACATTTTCACGCCCACATCGCCGCGATCTTTTTTTGCACGTCCGCACTGATCTTCAATGGCGAATGCGCGTCAACCGACTTCTTCGGCTCCAAACTCACCTTCTCGAAATGATGCATGATTCCCTCCGGCAGAAATCGCGAGGGCTGGGCGTAGGTATGGCGGTCGCCGGTGGCGTGCTTTTTCTGGTAGTAGCGCAAGGGGACGCAGACTTCCAGGAAATCCTTGGCGCGGGTGAGGGCCACATAAAACAGCCGCCGCTCTTCCTCGATTTCCGGCTCCGATCCGGTGGCCATGTCGGATGGGATATTGCCGTCGGCGGCGTGAATCACATAGACCGCATCCCACTCGCAGCCTTTGGCCGAATGAATCGTGCTTAAAACCAGCCAGTCTTCCTCGCGGAGCGGCGGCCCGGCCAGGTCCTGCGTGCCTGATGGCGGGTCGAGCGTCAAGTCCGACAGCATGATCGATCGCGTGCGGAAATTGCTGCTGATCTGCTCGAGCTGATCGAGATCGCGCTTGCGAACCTGCGCCTGGTCGTACCGTTTTTCCAAAACCGGCGCGTAGAATTTGCGAACCTCGGCAACCTGTTCCGGCAGCGGCAGATGATTCGGTCCAAGCTTGATCATCATCGTCACAAACTCGCCCCATTGCTGCTCGGCCGCCGCGGGTGGCACGAATGATTCCCAGCCGCGCAGGTCGAATTTCCGCGTGGAGAGATGCTGAATCGCCCGCCGGGCGTGGGCTGGGCCGACGCCGTCGAGAAGTTGCAGCACGCGAAAGGCGCTGGTGGAATCCTTCGGATTTTCCGCCACGCGCAGGAAGGAAAGCACATCCTTCACATGACCGGCTTCCAGGAATTTCAAGCCGCCGTATTTCACGAAGGGAATATTCCGTCGGGCCAGTTCCACCTCCAGCGCGTCACTGTGATGAGCCGTGCGAAATAAAACCGCCTGCTTGCGCAAGGCGATGCCCGCCTCCAGGTTTTCCAGGCAGCGGCGGATGACGTAATCGCTCTGCTGATCCTCATCCACCAGCGTCACCAGCTTTGGCTTTTGCGCGCTTCGGCGGGCGGAAAAAAGATCCTTGTTGTATCGATTGGCGCACAGTGAAATGACGGCGTTGGTCGCGTCCAGAATCGGCTGCACACTGCGGTAATTCTGCTCCAGCTTCAGCACCGTCGCGCCGGGCCAGGTCTTGGGAAAATCCAAAATGTTATGGACTGTGGCGGCGCGGAAGGAATAAATGCTTTGCGCATCATCGCCAACCACCGTTAAGCCTTTGCCATCGGGCGCCAGGCGTTTGAGCGTGTTGGCTTGCAGGGCATTGGTATCCTGATATTCATCCACCAATATCGCATCGAACCGCCCGCGCACCTCGGCGGCAAGCTCGGGCTCATCCATCAGGTGATATAAATAGAGCAGCAGGTCATCGTAATCCAAAACACCCTGTTCCTGCTTTCGCGTGGTGTAGGCGCGGAACAGATTCTTCAATTGCTCGGGATAATCGGCGCACCAGGGAAAATGAAATTTAAGCACCAGCTCCACCGGCTCGCTGGCGTTCACACAGCGGCTGTAAATCGCCAGCGCCGTCCCCTTGCGCGGAAAGCGCACGTCGCCGGCGTCCAGCCCAATCTCGCCGCGAACTTCGTTGAGCAAATCCTCGGCATCGGACCGGTCGGCCACAGTGAAATTCTCGCTCAGCCCCAGCGGCTTGCCGTAGATTCGCAGCAGCCGGTTGGCCATGGCATGAAACGTTCCGCCCCACACGCGCCCGGTGGTTGCAGCGGGAGCAATTTTCGGATCGTTGATTTTCCCCAGGATCATCTCAACGCGTTTGAGCATTTCCGCCGACGCCCGGCGGGTGAAGGTCAGCAGCAGAATGCGAGCCGGGTTCATGCCTCCGGCAATCAGATGCGCCACGCGATGGGCAAGCGTGTTGGTTTTCCCGGTTCCCGCGCCCGCGATGATCAGCAAAGGCGAATCGCCAAACGTCGCCGCGGCACGCTGTTGTTCATTTAAGGATTGAAGGAAGCTCGCATCCATGCTCACTCCGTGTCGTTAATTCTGGAGACTGTGGCTAACGGACCCCTATCTTTTACCTGACTTGGAAGAAAAACCCAAGGGCTGGCATCATGCCGGCGCATTCGCGCGGTGATACTCCTCGGGGAACCGGTCTGCTGCCCTTCTTATTAGCGTGCGGGATTTTTCGGGAGCATATCCCACCAATTTGCGACGGAGTATCTCCCACCCTGATCAACAACGGCTCGCGGCTTTGTCGCCCGCGCACCATTGCGCAACATTCTGCGCACCAAAATGGGTTCTCCCGCACTTTCCGTGGTGCGCGCACAGAAT
>DASRRM010000182.1:0-3003 GCA_035695715.1 Tepidisphaeraceae bacterium | reverse complement strand
CATCCCCGACAAGACCGCGTTTGGCAAATTTCTCGCCCTTCCTTTCAGGGAGGCCGATTACGCCACCGGCAAAGCGGTGCCCGAGCAACGCAGCAACGAACGCACGGCGATGCAGCGCATCAACGGACACTGGCCGATCGTGAGCGACCTCACCAGCGACGAGTCGCCCGGGATATGATAAGAGCACCGCTTCGGGGCGGGAGACGACGTGATATCCTGTCCCGCGCACTTTGTGGGCAACCGAGCGCGGGCAGCGAATGAGCAAGTCTCCGATACAGGGGCAAGACTATCGAAGCGCGTTCAAGCTTTACAGCAAGGACGGAAAACGCGCCGTTGACGTTATGGAGTTTCGAAACGGCGAAACCTATCTCGACGAGCAGGAGTGGGTAGAAGGCACCACATTCGCGAACAGGCATTCCGGCAGATTGGTCGGCCCGTTTACCTCACCAGAAGCGGCGGAGAGCTTCATTGTGGCGACGCCATGGTTTCGGGGGGAACGACCAATTGACGGGTGAAGGTTGGTCCAGGCACCCAATTGCCCGTTGCTGCATCTTTGCATCATGGCGATGGTAGCACGACGATATCCCCCGAGGTTCATTCAAGGAATTTCCGGGACGTGAATTCATGTCCTTCCGCTCCCTTTTGAAGACAAGCCAGATCAGCTTGACCATGCAACCGGATCATCATCCGATTCTTATCGCCGCCGCCATCAAGGCCAGATGGAAATTGTGGAAGGCACAAGCGGTCCTGACCCTTGTTTGCAGGCGTTTTTTTTCAGATAAGGCAGAGGGATGCGTTGTTGTTGAGGTTCTGTGTCCGCAAGTCAAACAAGCTTTGCTGCCGCGCCCATTTGTCTGTTCGTTTATGGGGTTTGTTACCTGTTGGACGGGCAGCAGGGTTTTCACGGGCCCGGGATTTACTGGACCATTGGGCACATCTTTTTCGTTCTGGCGTTCATCGCGTTCGCTTTGACGGCGTGGGAATTGAAAAATCATGTCGGCGATGGAATGAAGAGACGGTTCGCGGTCGTTGCGGCTTTCCTTGCCATACTTGGAATCGCAGTTTTCGTGCGGGTCGGAGGAATTGATATTGCCACCGGCATACTCGCACCAGATCATGGCGCGATGGCGCCAATATCGAAGCAGCTGAATAATTGGCCAGACGCGCGGCTCCTTCCCTGGTGGCGGCTTGGCCCGGCCCTGTTCCAGGTGGGACTGACATCTCTCCTGGTTCAGCTGGCTTTCGTTAGACGGCTGCCTCTATGGAGTCCCATTGCCGTCCTGCTCGGCTTTGTCGCTATCGGCTACAATTTAAACCTGATGGTCGCTGGCGCGGTGTTGATCGGCGTTGGATTTTTCCCGTTCATCCGCGAGAGAAATTCATTGACCGTCTGATGGCACGCAAACCCGGCAAAGAGGATAATTTGGAGGGCTGAGGCGTGTGGCGTGTTTTCAAATTCGTGCTCTTTGCATTGGGGGCAATTGTACCGCTGGGCGGCGGGGTGCTCACCGCAATGGTGTTGCAGTTCAATCATTCCCCATCGGCCTTTCATTATGGCAAGCCAAAAAGCGCGTTGGAAGCTCAGCGTCAGGACATCGATTATTTTATGAAACTGCTCTCGATGGACCGTTCCTTTTCGGCCTTGCAGCGGGCACACGCGAATAGCCGCCTGAAGGAAATGGCTGACGCCAAGGTGGCGCTATCGCCGCCCGCATTTCGTGTTGCGCTCATGGAAATTGCGGCCCTCAGCGACAACGGCCACACCAGCGTGACTAGCGGTGGCGGCGCCATGCCTATGCAGTTGCCTGTCAGGGTCGCAGGCTTCTCCGATGGCATTTATGTGATGCAGGCGACCAAGCCGTATGCCGATCTGTTAGGCGGCAAGGTCACCGCTATAGACGGACATCCCATCGCCGAAGTGATGCGAAGGCTGGAGCAACTGCGAGGCGGCGTGCCCGGGTGGCGCAAGGCCTACGCGGAAACTTACATCAGCCAACTCGACGTGTTGGTAGGGACCGGCATATCGCCCGACCTGCGCCAATCGGTCTGGACGGTGGTTTCGCCATCTCGCGTCTCGGTGACGCATACGCTGATCCCATATCGGCAGCCCGACAGGGAGCCCACCTTGTTCGTCAAGGTGAACTATTCAAATCACCCGCCTGCCGAGTTGGGTCCCAACTGGGTTTCATTTCAACCTGACACCGCACCGTCGGCCACATTTGCCAATTTCGAAGAACCGTTCCGCCACTTTCGCGTGCCTCACTCCTGCGCGATGTTTGTGCAGCTAAAGTCCAGCGAGGACGAGGGACAAGCCCACATCAGCGACTTCCTGGCTGGAACACGAGCCGACATGGAGGCCAATAAACCCTGCGCTTTGATCCTGGACAATCGCTTCAACGACGGCGGCGACTATATAAATTTGGCGCGCTGGGCTAGCGCACTGCCCAGGCTGGTTTCCGGAAAGATAATCGTCTTGATCTCGCCCATGACATTCTCCGCGGGCATCACCACGGTCGGCTTCGTCAAGCAGGCAGGCGATGGCCGCGTCATGCTGATCGGCGAACCCGTGGGAGATCGGCTGGCTTTTTATTCAGAAGGCAACAGGGGGTGCTTGCCCAATTTCCATCTCTGCCTGAACTACCGCACTGGCAAGCATGACTATGCTCATCCATGCACGGATTGGCGCGTGTGCTTCTGGCCGAACTGGCTCTTTCCCGTCCGTGTAAGCAGTTTGGCACCGGATCGAACACTCGCTATGAGCTTCGAGGATTGGCGCATGGGGCGCGATCCCGCATATGATGAGGCTCTGAAGCTGGTCGGGAGCAAATGAATCGTGGTGGCAATACTTTGAACAACGCTACGCCCGCGTTTGGTGCAAAGCGCGTAAGTTCATTAAGTTCGGGATCAGTAGATTTGTAAGAGTAGGTTCGGGGTCAGAGTGGGAACTTGGGGCGCATCGTGTAGCGTCGCAGCGGATTTGGGGGTGGCATGGCGCGGCTCGGA